>JAFSSU010000025.1 GCA_017450845.1 Treponema sp. | reverse complement strand
CTTGAACAGGGGGGTGCAGACATCGGCGAATGCGTCCTCGAAGCAGATGGGCACCGAGAATGTGACGAAGTTGTCCGGGTTTTCCTGCCCCCCCTCCAGGAAGGGCTCGGTGCTGCGGCGGTTTGACCGGCCCCTTTCATCCAGGCTGACGACGGGGGAGGTCTGGCTTTTGTATTCCACCGGGCAGTCCAAGTATATCCTGTTGCCCGTCGGGATACGGAAGAGCGTGTACTGCCAGCCCGGGGTCCAGCCTGACGTGAAGCCCACCATGCGTTCCATCAGCATCTGGACGAAGGGGGTGTCGTCAAAGGGGATGTCCTCGGCGAAGGGGACCAGGTGGGTCTTGGAGTAGAAGCCCGAGTAGGTCCCCTCCTTGTCAAAGAATATCGCGCTGTTGCAATAGTGCCGTTTTGCCCTGTTGACGCGGGTCTGCCCGCCAATGACGAAGGGAACCTCCATCCTCTTTATGAAATCCGAGAGGCTTTCGCCTTCGGGCGAGTGCATGTAGTGGAAGCGTGCGTCGGGGAAGGACCTCTCCAGCACCCCCTCGCTCCAGAGCACCAGGTCCACGTCCTGCTCCTTGTCCCTGGCTTTCCGGACGGCCTCTTCGGTCAGCCGCATTGAGATGGCGACGGACTGCTCCTCCCCTCCTTCCCAGGGATCCATGTTCTGCTGGACGGCGACCGTGTGTATCGTCTTCTCCTCCTGCCTGGGAACGAAGTACTGGTAGAGCCCGTAGATGGCGGCCAGCCCCCAGATTGCGGCCGTGAATCTTGCCGCCGCCCGGTAGGAGAGGGCGGAAGCCCCCGGTATTTCCCTGTGCGAGAGGAGGTAAAGGCCCTCCCCGATGACTGCCCCGGCAAGGGCGTAGATGAACGTGATTCCCCAGACCCCCGTGATAGAGGCTGTCTGGGCGAAGATTTTCCATCCGGCGGCGGCAAGGAAGAGGGTTCCCCAGGGGTATGCGAGGAAGCCGACGGACTTGAACCACTCGTAGGCGAGCATGCAGGAGGCGAACCAGAGGATTCTCGTGGCCGGGGCGAATGCCGTCCTGCCCGATTCTTCCTCCAGCGCCTTGCCGGGAGTCCGGAGGGAGGGGAGGGCATGGAAGATGATGCCGACGATTCCCCCCTCGGCCGCCGTGCCTGCCGCGCTCGCCCCGAGCGTGAAGACCGCGAAGTCGCGGAAGTTTGCCAGCCAGAAGCTCGAGATCAGGTGTACGGTCAGTGTCTGGATGAAAAAAATCAGGAAGGATTCCTTGTATGTTTTTGCCTTGTAAAGGGATATGTATAAGGGAACCGTGGATATGAGGGCCAGCAGGGGCGAGCCGTGCAGGATCAGCTCGTTGGGGATGGCCGCCCCCTCAATAATTCCCGAAAAAAGTGCGTAAAAAACTTGTAAAATAACCGTTTTCATTATATGATGATTGTATTAACTTGAATACAAAATTTCAATAAAGAATCTTGGCGGTACTGGCAGATGGACGAGCTTGTAGAGGCACACAAGAAAGAGTATGGCGAGGCTCCCGATGTGGTGGCCGTGGCCCCGGGCCGCTTTCACATGATAGGCGAGCATTCGTGGTTTTTCAAGGACAAGACCCTTTCCATGGCGGTGAACCTGCCGGTCTATGTCGCGGTATCCAGGCGGAACGACACGAACCTCCGTTTCCGCTTCGAGCAGCTTGATGACAGCAAGCGGGGCAGCCTCGCATCGCTCAAGCTGAAGAAAGAGGACAAGTGGGCCAATGCCGTCAAGTCCGTCATCTCCGGCTTCATAAGCGGGGGCTTCGAATGCTGCGGGATGAACTTCACGATATGGTCCGACATCCTGCCGTCGGCGGGCTTCGGGATAACGACCGCGGTAAAGATTGCGACGGCCTGGTGCATCAAGGAGCTGTGCTCCTTCCGCCGCTGCAGGAGGGTGGAGCTGCTGCAGGTGCTGGAGCGTGCCAACAGGCTCTATTACGGCATTTCGAACATCAAGGCCGACAACTTCACCCCGATTTTCTCCAAGGAGGGATGCGTCGTCCTGACGGACTACAGCAAGAACGAGTGCGAGGTCATCCCCTTCAAGTTCAAGGACAAGAAGATAATCCTGACCGATGCCCGCGTCCCCCGCATAACGACCTGGAACGAGGGCAGCCTCCAGCAGCCGGAGAACGCCCTGCTTTTGGGAGAGCTCAGGGAGACCCGGTCCAACGTGCCGGGTGGCTGGAGGTATCAGGAGAACGAGTCGGAGCGGAACGAGGTGCTTTCCGTCGTCAGCGAGGATACCCGCCGCCGCCTGCTCTGCATCATCGAGGAGCACAAGTGCGTGCAGGATGCTTATTCCGGCATAGAGACCGGGGATTTCGCCACCTTCGCGCGCGCTGTCAAGAAGAGCCATGAGAACATGCGTGACCTCTACGATGTATCTTGCCCGGAGATAGACTGGATACTGAAGAGGGTGCAGGAACTGGACATGAATCCCGACGATCTGCGTACCCCGGTCAACTGCGGACGCATCACGGGCAAGGGCTTCGGCCGCTGTACCTATTCGGTCCTCCGCAGCGGTGACGTTGAGACCTACAAAAGGCGGCTCGCCGACTACGAGCGGATTTTCGGTTTCTCCCCGGCATGTTATGTCGTCAAGCCTACGAGGGGGGTTCATTTAGTTTAAACATCGGGCCTTGAAGTGTCGAAAATCAAAGGGAGAAATCCTTGAAGGAAGTGAGCATGGACGAAAACAAAGGCCTTGAAGAAGGTATATCCTTATATAACGAAAAGAATTATACGGACGCGCTTTCTTTTTTTCTCTCCCTACCCTCTGATTCTTATGTAGATTCGATAGAGGTCGCATATTACGCCGGCCTGTGCTATGCCAAGCTGAACCGTTATGATGATGCCCTCCTGTACCTGGAGCAGGTCGTCACGACCGAGGGGGCCGACACCGATGAGAAGGGGGCAAGGCGGGTGCTTCAGTGCCGTTACCTGCTCGCCGTCATATACTGCAAGACCGGCCGCAACAAGCTGGCTGACTTCGAGCTTAACAAGCTGATCGAGCTGGGCTACAAGAAGGCCTCGGCTTATGCTTCCCTTGCCTACATAGCTTGGCAGGAGGACGATGTAGACAAGTGCATTGAGTATTACCAGAAGGCCCTCGCGGAGGACGAGGAGAACCCGACTGCCCTTAATGGCCTGGGCTATGTCCTTGCCCACGAGGAGCGGGATCTGGTCAAGGCCCTGAACTATTGCAAGCGGGCCCTGGCCCTTGCCCCGTCTTCCGCTGCCTGCATGGACAGCGTGGGCTGGGTCTACTATAAGATGGGCCTGTACACTGAGGCCAAGCGTTACCTGACGCAGGCCGCGCAGCTGGACAAGGACAACGAGCTCATAGCCGAGCACCTGCAGGAAACTTTGGAAATGGAAGGGGAAAAATGAAAAAGAGTTTGTTCGCCGCATCGATATTTGCGCTCGTGTCCGTTTTTGCCATCTCTCAGTCTAACCCGGCTGACTCTGAGGAGAAGGACGCGGGGGCTCCCAGGCACAATCTGGTGGACTCCTTCCGCGAGGAAGGCTCCACGGACAGGAGCGCCCAGGCAGGCTTCGCCGAGGAGGAATTCCGCCGGAGCGTGTACAGTTACTACCGGGGGAACTACAAGGAGGCAATCGCCGGATTTGAGAGGGCTCTTTCCTACCTGCCCGGCGAGAACCGCATCCTCGAATGGCTCGGCAAGGCCTACTATATGTCAGGCGTTGAGGGCGAGGCCATCAGGCAGTGGGAGATGGCCCGCCAGCAGGACTGGGGCGGCCTCCTTCTTCCCAACAAGATAGAGATTGTGGGCGACAGGCGCGTCACCGACACGGAATATGGCTTTACCCAGCGTTACACGGAGGCGGGCAGTTTCCCCAACGTGAACGGCAAGACCTTGATTTACAGCCACCCGATTTCCTCCCTGCCGAATTCCGACGGCTCCATCTGGGTCGTCGCCTATGGGTCCAACGAGCTGCTCCGCTACGACGTGAACGGCATGGTCCTTGACAGGGTACGCGGGCTCGAGGGCTTCGACAGGCCGGTTGACATAATCAGGCTTTCGGGCGGCCATCTCCTGGTCAGCGAGAGCTCGGGCAACAGGCTGTCCGAGCTGGATGCCTCCGGCAAGCTTGTCAAGCATATCGGCAAGAAGGGAAGGGGGCTTGGCGAGCTGATCGGTCCCCAGTACCTTGCGGAGGACAGCCAGGGCAACATCTATGTGACCGATTACGGCAACTGCCGGGTCGTCGTCTTTGACCAGGACGGGAACGGCCTGCTCAGCTTCGGCAGGAAGACCGACGAGTTTGACGGGCTTAAGTCCCCGACGGGGATTGCCATCTGGGAGGACAGAATCTTTGTCGCCGACAGCGTGAAGGGGGGCGTATACGAGTTTGACCGCGCCGGAAACTACCGGGGCATCCTCGTGGAGGAAGGGACTCTCAAGAAGGCCGAGGGCATGAAGTGCTGGGGGAACTACCTCATCATCGCCGACCGGAACAGGGTGCTGACGGTGGACGTGTTCACCGGATCGGTGTTCGAGAACGCGGCGACGGGCAACGGCAAAACCCAGATCACGAGCGCTGTCCCCGACAAGAACGGCAACATAATCGTCACCGACTTCAAGGCCAACGAGATATACGTTATGTCCAAGATGTCCGAGCTTATCGGCGGCTTCTTCGTCCAGATACAGAGGGTCTACTCCGATTCCTTCCCCAAGGTCACCCTTGAGCTGAAGGTGGAGAACCGCAAGAGGCAGCCCATCGTCGGGCTCGGCGAGGGGAACTTCCTCATAACGGAGGACAAGCGGCCTGTCGCCAACATGCAGCTGACGGGGAGCGCGAACAACAACACCGTCGCCGACCTGGTCCTGCTGATAGACCGCTCCTACCAGATGCGGGACTATGAGGAGCAGGTGAACACCGCCGTCCGAGAGATTGCCGCCTCCATGGACGGCAAGGGCTCTGTCATGATTGTCAGCGCCTCCTCGGAGCCGACGACCGAATTCACGGGGACCCCCTCCGACCTTTCCAACTTCTCGGTGCGGTCACTGAAAGCCCCCTACGCTTCCGACTGCACGATAGACAAGGCGATATCTCTTTCCGTCAACAACTTGATCAGCGCGGAGAAGAAGAGGGCCGTCATCTACATAACCGCGGGGGATGTCAGCGACATGGCGTTCAACCGTTATTCCCTGTCGGACCTGACCGCCTTCATGAACAACAACTCCGTCTCGTTCAATACAATCCTGATGAGCAATGCCGCCCCCGCCGCGGAGATTGAGTACATAACCGATAATACGACGGGAGAGAGCTACTATGTCTACAGGCCTGAGGGGCTTTCCTCGGTCATGGCTGACATAATTTCGATACCATCCGGGGTGTATATGCTTTCATATACGTCGTCGCTGAGCACGGACTTTGGCCGCCGCTACCTGCCCGTGGAGGTGGAGGCATACCTCCTGAGCCGCTCCGGGCGCGACGAGACGGGCTATTTCGCCCCCCTGCAGTAAGCAAAGCTTTTTATTTCCATTACAGGAACTGTCCTGCCTCTGGCTTTACAGCCTCACCTCCCTTCGGGGAAGTGAGGTTGTATATGTTTGTATTATATGGTTTTACGATGCGAAAATTTCATCGTAAGCCTGAATTATCGCCTTAATTTTCCTGCCGTAAGGTCGAAAATATAATTGCGAGCAAATGAGGTTTGCGTTCTCTCTTTTGGATGTCAGTGGGATAGAACCTGTTCGTTATTTACTCATAAGGTTTCGCGGAGTATCAAAAATGCCGATTACAAAAAAACGGGCCCGAGGCTCATCTTCTGGAAAGCGTTCCAGCGCCGCCATTGCGCTGCGTATAACGGAGCTGAAACAGAAGATCATGGACACTGACTATGTGGATAATGCCGTAGACCGCATTGCGACGGTCGTCAGCGGCAAAATAGTGGAGAGGCCGCCTCTGTCCGAGCGAAGTGCGGAAAGGTTTATGTGACCTTTTTGCCCCAAGCCCTAGAATTCAAGGCCGGAAATCAGTATAATGCGACACATGAGCACTGATAGAAGGTCCAGGACGGGGCGCGGGGCGGGGAGCCGCCAGTCATATTCATCCAAGCGCGGGCGTGACGCGCGGTCCAAGAGGGAGGCCGGAGGAAGCTCCAGGTCCTCCCGGAAGAGGGATTCCCGCTATGCGGAGCCCCTGTTCAGGAAAAGCACGTTCCGCTCATCCTATACTCTGCCGGCCGAGCAGCTGCGGGAGGAAGATGATGCCATCCGTTCCTACAAGGGGGGCGGTAAGCCCGTCTGTCCCAAATGCGGGCTCCCGATAGCGGACATGGGCAGTGCGCTGATGAGCCGGGAGGACGGGCAGCCCCTGCACTTTGACTGTGCCCTCGCGGTGCTGAGCGAGCGGGAGAAACTTGCCGAGAACGAGCGTCTCACCTACATCGGCCAGGGCCGCTTCGGCGTGCTTGAGTTCGCCAACATCCATGACCTGAGGCACTTCAAGATAAAGAAGATAATCGAGTGGGAGGACAAGGATTCCCGCCCGGCCTGGCGCGATGAGCTTGCCGGCCTGTACAGCCGCGTGAAATAGCGGCCGGATGATTGTCTCCTTGCAATATCATCGTAAATACTGTATAGTCAGAAGATGTCTGCCGGGCTGGTGGAATTGGTAGACACAAGGGACTTAAAATCCCTCGGCTGGTAACAGCTGTGCCGGTTCAAGTCCGGTGCCCGGCATTGAGTGAGCTTTCCTGTCTCATATCCCCCTTCGTTCCGGACGGTTTGACAATATCCGCCGTTTGTTCTATGCTGTGTATATGTTTGTATCTGTTGTTTTGGATCCGGGCAGCCCCGACACTGCCCGCGCGATGGTGAGCCTCCTCACGCAGATGGGCTTCAAGAAGGCCCAGAGGTCCTGTTATGAGAGCATGAAGGTCAGTGTGGACGACCTTTCCAAGCTCAAGAGGGAGATAGACCGTGTGACGGACTACTATGACAGCGTCCGTTTTTATCAGTTTCCTGTCGGCGGAATGTTCGTCATAACAGAGCTCAAGGAGAAACGCTGGCGCAAGTGCCAGTTCCAGGGCAATCCCATGGATAGTTCCAAGACCGGTGCTGCCGCGAAAAAGCCGGTCGCCAAAAAGCCGGCGGCTGGCAAGCTCGTGACCAAGAAGCCTGTGGCCCGCTAGAGGGGCTTAAAACTGAAAACACTTTGAATGAGGAAGAACAATGCTTGAGGATTACAAAGAGGGAATAGACGAGCTTAAAGAGAATATCCTTGATGTCTGGGGGCGTCTTTGACCCGGACGGGATAAAAGCGAAGATTGCGGAGAAAGAGGCCCTGACGCAGGCTCCCGGATTCTGGGACGACAATGACAAGGCTACCCGCGTCATGAACGAGATAAAGGCCCTGAAAGCCCGGGTTGAGCCATGGGTGGAGCTGAAAGCGCAGGTGGAGGACCTTGAGACCCTTTACGAGCTCGGCATAGAGGAAGGCGACCAGGGGCTGGAGAAAGAGCTCAAGGAGCAGTATGAGTCCATCAGCAAGGAGTATGAGCACCAGAGCATCCTGAACCTGCTTTCCGATGAGGTTGACAGGAACGACTGCTTCCTGTCCGTTCATGCCGGGGCGGGCGGCACGGAGGCCTGTGACTGGACTTTCATGCTCTCCCGCATGTACCAGAGATGGGCGGAGCGGCACGGCTACAAGACCGAAATCCTGTCTCAGGAAGAGGTTGAGGGCGGCCTCAAGTCCATCAACATGAAGATTTCCGGGGATTACGTGTACGGCTATACCAAGGGTGAGGCGGGGGTCCACCGCCTTATCCGAATCAGTCCCTTCGACTCCAATGCGAGGCGGCACACATCCTTCGCCTCGGTCTACGTGTTCCCGGTGCTCGATGACAGCATTGAGGTCAAGATAGACCCCAAGGATCTCAGGGTGGACACCTTCCGCGCGGGCGGCAAGGGCGGCCAGCACGTCAACAAGACCGAGTCCGCCGTACGCTTCACGCATATACCGACGGGCATAGTCGTCCAGTGCGAGAGCGAGAGGAGCCAGCTGATGAACCGGGCCACCGCGATGAGCATCCTGCGCTCGCGCCTCTACGAGTACTACAAGGAGCAGAAGGAGAAGGAGAACTCCAAGTTTGCCGGCGAGAAGAAGGACATCTCCTTCGGCAGCCAGATACGCAGCTACGTCTTCCAGCCCTACACGATGGTCAAGGACCACCGTACCAAGTACTCAGTCGGAAACATCGACGGGGTCATGGACGGCGACATAGACGGCTTTTTGGATTCATTCCTTGCCGCCAAGTGGAAGGGAACTCCTTTGGAGTCCTCCGACGACGGGGACGATATGTGATGATGATGCGCCGCATGAAGCTGCCAGCCTTCTTCCTCCTGCTTTGCTCCGTCGTGTGCGGGCCGGCTTTCTGCCAGGTGGAGGAAAGGCCTTCTTACGAGGAGGGGGGCGGATGGCTTCTGAGCGCGGTCCCGTTTACCCTTTCCGGTTCCAGCTCCCAGGCGGCACGGAAGGCTGCGACGGACATCCCTGCTCTTATACTTGAGAAAGTAGCGGGTAACGCCTCCCATGTCCTGTCCCTCTCGGAGAGCCTGGACAGGCAGATCTTCCAGCTCCAGACCGAACGCCTCTCCTTATGCCTTCAGCTTTCCCGCGAGCGCAGGGTCCGTGACGGCCTTGTCCTTAAGGAGAGCAATCAGAGAAAGCTCAGGAAGCAGCTTTCAGAGGCGGAGAAGAAGATTGAGGAGCTTGAGGGGTCCATACGAAAGAACCTTGCGGAGACGGAATCCCTGAAGGCCCGCTATGATTCCGGGCAGGACGGTCCTTCCGTCGTGGAGGAGGTCACGGTGCTGGACAAGAAGGACTTCAGCCTGCTGGAACTTCCCGACGGCTCGGATGTGGGGCAGGTCGCCCTCACTCGGGGGCTGAGCGGGCTCATAAGCGGCAGCATCGAGTCTTTCGGGGGCTTCATCTCGGTGACGGCGGAACTGCATTGCTATCCTGGCGGTTGGAGCGCGGGCAGCGTCACGGAGGTCGGGGAGCTGAACGAGCTTTCCGAGCTTGCGGACAACCTTCTCATCGCCCTTATTCCAAAAATCGCCAACACGATGCCCGTGCAGATTCATTTCTCGGTCAGCCCCGAGGAGGCGCTTGCTTCCTGCCAGATTTTCATAGACGGGATACTCCAGAAGGAGGGGGTGGACACGGCGACGGTCTCATACGGGGAGCATAAGGTCGAAATCTGCGCTGACGGTTATTTCACCAAGTCGGTCTCCTATCCCTTCACCGAGTCACAGCATTATTCGATGGTCGTCCCTATGGAGAAGGTTCTGGACGGGACGTTCGACCTGACCTTCATCAGGGGCGGGGACGGTACTGCGTATGCGAATGCGGGGGAGATAGGTAGTTTCCCCGGCGAGCTGGGCTTCCTTCCTTCTGGCAGGAGGAACCTTCCCGTCACTATAAACGGCAAGCCTGTTCTGGGGCGGTTCATCGCAGCCGGCGGGGAGGAGGGGGCAGCCCCCCGCGACTACTATTATTACGTTGCCCCGGGCTTGCAGGAGGACGGGGGCTCGCTCGCGGTCAAGCTAAAGGAGAGGCCGGGCGAGAAAGAGATAAACGACCGCCGTATCTGGAGCTACCGGGCATATTCCGCCTTCATGCTCGCCCTGCCCGCGGCATTCCTGGCTTACGGCAACTACACGGAGGTCTTGGACGGATACAGGCGGGGAGGGGAACTCCGGGGCAGCCTGGACAACGCGGCGGACTTCTCCAATGCGGCGACCATAGCGGCCGCCGTGGCGGGAGGCTTCTTCCTTTTTGAGCTATTCCGCTATGTCCACAAGGTTTCCGGGCTTTTGCCCCAGGAGGCATACGTGCCTAAACAAGACGAGCTCATAAAGCTAGAGGATTTGAGGGAGCAGTAGAGATGGCGAAAATGTCTTTTGGCGAGCGGCTCAGGAAGCTGTTCGGAGGCAAGAAAGAGGACGGGGACTTCTTTGATGAGTTGACCGACCTCCTTATAGAGGCGGACGTGGGCGCGAAGAACGCCGTCGAGATCGTGGACTGGCTCCAGAAAAAGAGCCGGGAGGACAAGCTTTCGGGCGAGGAGGCCATTATCTCCTGCCTGAAGGAAAGCTTCCTCTCCAGCGTGAAGGCTGTCCCTCTTGACCCGGAGGAGGGCAAGGTCAACATCTATATGCTGCTCGGCGTGAACGGGGTTGGCAAGACGACCTCGGCGGCCAAGCTTGCGAGGCTCTACTCGGACAGGGGAATCAAAGTCATCATGTCCGCTTCCGACACCTTCCGTGCCGCCGCCGTCGATCAGATATCGATGCATGGCGAACGACTCGGAATCCGCGTGGTGAAGCACCAGATGGGCAGCGACCCGGGGGCGGTCGTCTTTGACGCTGCGGACGCATGCCGGGCACAGGGCGGTGGGCTTGTCCTTGCCGACACTGCGGGCCGCCTGCAGAACAAGGAGAACCTTGTCAACGAGCTCAAGAAGATAGACAAGATTGCCCGCGCCAAGGCGGACGAGGGCTGCTACAAGAAAATCCTCGTCATAGACGCGACGACCGGCCAGAACGCTGTCAGGCAGGCGGAGGTATTCAACGAGGCTGTCGGCCTTGACGCGATAGTCCTCGCCAAGTATGACTCCACCGCCAAGGGGGGCTGTCTGGTCACGATAGGACGGGAGCTTGGAATTCCCGTCGCATATCTCTGCACCGGTGAGAAATACCCCGACATAGAGATGTTCAACGCGGAAAAGTACGTATCCGCCATGCTGGAGTCATAGGTCGCCTGATGACGATTGAGGCCGCAGTCCTTTCCTTTTACCTTCTCTTTCCCGTCTGGTCCGAGGGACAGGAGCAGCTTGCGGCTTCCTGCGGCAAGAATATTTCGCCCCGGAACAAAGGGCTGATCGTCGCCGGAATAGAAGACATGCTCGGGCACCCGGAGGACGCGCACCATGATGCGGCGTTGGTAGCTGGCGAGGCGGCGACCATAGATACCTCGTCCATCCCCCGTCTGATGGAGAGACTCGGGCTTTCCTCTGGTGATGTCCCCTACTACTCAGGGAAAGGGACACTCCGATCCCTTGAGTCCGGCGTGGAGAGGAGCAGCTGGGGGGCCGGGACAGAGGGGGGCTCCAGCGTCTATGCGAATGACAAGAACTTCGTCCAGACTGTCCGTGACGACAGGAGCCGCATAACGGAGAAGACGGTCTGGCGTAATGCCAAGGAATCCAAGAATATCAAGCTCCTGCGCAAGATGCGTTACCAATATGCGGGCGACTCGCAGGCTCCTTCGTTCATGGAGGACGAGAACCTGGAGGCCCAGACCGTCAGCCAGCTGCGTTACGATGCCGCGGGAAGGGTCGTGAGCGAGAAGGTCTTCGTGATATGGGACGGCAGGAGACATCCGGGCGGCAGCAAGAGCTACAGTTACGACTCTCAGGGCAGGCTCGCGTCGGAGTCTACTTCCGCCGGGGCGGGCGGCGTTCCCGCGACGCGGACGCGCTATGTCTACAAGGGGTTATCCTCCAAACCCGACAGTTTCTATTATGAGGACGGGATGCTCAGGAGCAAGACCGAGTACACGGCAGAGAACGACTGGGTCCAGACAACCTATTTCAGTTCCCGTTATAACATCGCCGCAAGCTACAAGAACGGCGTGAAGGTGAGCGAGTCCGTCTACAGCGACGGCAAGCTCCAGAGGACCCGTAGCTATGAGTAGCCTTTTCCCCTCGTTCAGATGGATCTACTGGGTCGCGCGCAGGTTCAACCGGGTGGACTTCCGGGGCAGGACGGCGGTCACGTCCCGCCTCGCTTCCCTGGGGATTGCCTTCGGGGTCATGGCGCTCATCGCTGTCGTCAGCGTGATGAACGGTTTCCAGATGGAGTACATCGACGCAATCCTGGAGGTAAGTTCCTATCATATACAGGTGAGCGGGCTGCAAGGGGCGGACGAGTCCCGCTTCCTTGCGTGGTGCGGGGATAATCCTGCGGTCAGGTGTGCCCTGCCTTTCTCCGAGACGCGCGGCCTTCTGGTGGAAAGCGACTGGGGGGGCGAGGCGGCTTCGGTCATCAGGGCTCTTCCTGCGGACGTGCTGGACAGGGACGGAGGCTTCCGCAAGCAGATGGAGATTGTCTCCGGATGCTTTGACATTGAGTCGGGGGACACGATAGTGCTCGGCTCGGGGCTGGCACGCAGCCTGGGGGCACGGGTCGGCAGCGTCGTCAACGTGATGGCATCGGGCGGATCCACTGGGACGGCCCTCTTCTCCAAGGACAGGATGTTCATCGTGACCGGGATTTTCAGGACGAACTACACGGACATAAACAGTGCCTATTGCTTTATCAGCCTGGATTCGGCGGACCGGCTCTTGGGGATGGACGCGTCATCCCGGGTTTGCGCGGTCAAGCTCCATGACAGTAACAGGGATGAGCGGGTGACGGCACAAATACAGGCCGCTTTCCCCGGCTGCAGGACGGAAGGCTGGCGGCATTACAACCGGGCTTTCTTTGGCGCGCTCCGCGTGGAGAAGAACGTCATCATGCTGATGGTCATACTGATTTTCATCGTCGTCGCGGTCAACATCTACAACTCGATGTGCCGCATGATATACGAAAGGCGGCAGGACATAGCCGTCCTGTCTGCCTTGGGGGGCAGGCGGTCCCAGGTTCAGGCGGTCTTTTCCGCGAAGGGCCTTGTGACGGGACTTACGGGTGCGGTTCCTGGGCTGGTCCTGGGAATCCTGCTTTCCAAGAACATGGACAAAGTCTTCCTCGCGCTCGCCAAGATGCAGTTCGCCGCCCAGTACGCCATTACCGCCCTTTTCCGCCCCGACGATCTTGCGTATGTCAGGGAGAACATGATGTTCACCGTGTTCGCTTCGGTACCTGCACGGATGCGGGCGGGCGAGATAGCCGCGATTTTCCTTTTCGGCGTGATGTCGTCGTTCGTCTCCTCCCTGCTTGCGGGGCGGAAGACGACAAGTTTTAATGTTTCGGAGCTGCTTCGCGATGAGTGATAGTGAGTGCATAGTCAGGATAGAGGGGCTGGAGAAAAGCTTCGTCACGGGGGGCACCAGCCTTGCCATATTGAAGGGGCTCGATCTGTCCGTGGACAGGGGGGACAAGTGCGTCATCGTCGGCAAGAGCGGATGCGGCAAGTCAACCCTGCTGAACATCATCGGAGGCCTGCAGGATGCTACTGCGGGCTCCGTCCTTGTCGGTGGCAGCGATGTCGCCGCGATGAGCGAGGCAAAGCGCACGGCCTACCGGCAGAAGTTCCTGGGCCTGGTCTTCCAGTTCCACTACCTGCTCAAGGATTTTACCGCGCTGGAGAACGTCTTCCTCCCTGCTTATATGGCGGGTGTTCCCAAGAAGGAGGCGATGGACAGGGCTGCCTCCCTTCTTTCGGACGTTGGGCTCTCCGGCAGGTCAGGGCATTTTCCCTCCCAGCTGTCCGGCGGTGAGCGGCAGCGGGTTGCGGTCGCCCGGAGCCTCGTCAACGGGCCTGAGCTTATCCTTGCGGACGAGCCGACCGGGAACCTGGACCCGGAGAATGCGGCCCTGATAGGGGACCTGCTTTTTTCCATGGCTGACCAGCACCACAAGACCCTTATCCTCGTGACCCATGACATGAACATTGCCGCCAAGGGCAACAGGCGCTATGCCATCGAAGGCGGAAAGGTAATGGAGATGGCCTGATGAAGACTTGCTCCTGCTTCCTCTACGCGCTCAGGATAGTATTCTCACGGAACAGGACGAACGGACGCAAGAGCCTTTTTGCCTCAATGCTCTGCATCGGCATAAGCCTTGTTCCCCTGCTTGCAGTCATGGGGATAAGCGGCGGCATGATAGACGGCATCACCGGCCGGATGATAGGGCTTTCCACTCAGGATGTCGCCGTCTACTTCCCTTTCGGGTGCGAGGAAACCCTCTCTCCCGACGCTTTCCTGGCCGCCAGCGGGAGAGCTTCCGGGCTTTCTCACGTGACCGGGGTGTATCCGGAACTTGAGGGAACGGCTCTCGCGACATCCCTTTCCTCAGGCGGGAACCGCCGCTTCGGTGCGAGCGTCCGGGCGGTACGGGACGACATCTTTTCTTCCAACGAGGCGTTCGCATCGCTCTTTGCGCTGTCATCCGGCGAGGCATCCTTCCCGGACGAAAAATCCGCTATCCTGTGCGAGAAAATTGCGTCTGACCTGGGCGTGCAGGTCGGCGACCGCATCTCATTGGTATGCGCCCGTCTTACGGACTCGGGGATGCTTGTTCCCAAGACAGCCGTGTTCACGGTCTCCGGCATAGTCTCCTCGGGCTACCAGGAGCTGGATGCCCTCTGGATCTTCATCCCCCTCGGGACGGGCTTTTCTTTCCTGCCCCAGAATGCCGCCCGGTATGCCATAAAGCTCAAGACCGACGGCAGCTTCACAAGCGCCGTCCAGCAGGTCAAGGCGGAGGCTGCCCGGGCCTTCCCTGTCAGCGCGGCCTGGACATGGAGCGAGATGAACGCCAGCCAGTTCGAGAATTTCTCGTCGACGAGGATTCTCCTCCTCCTGATAATGGTCCTGATCGTGCTCGTCGCGAGCGTCAACATCAGCTCCGCCCTCGTCATGGTGACGATGGAGCGGCTCAAGGAGATTGCCATCCTGAAGAGCGTCGGAGCCTCCCCCCGGGGCATAAGCCTCTCCTTCCTTATTGTCGGCGGCATCTGTGCGGCAGGGGGCCTTGCCATCGGCCTTCCTCTCGGTATCCTCGCCGACGTCAACATCAATCCTGTCCTGACCCTGATAGAGAAACTGACCAACCTCTGCGGTTCCGCCCTGTATGCCCTTTCCCATCTTGCTTCGGGGGGAGGGACCTATGTGGGGATACGGCTCCTGGACCCGGCATATTACCTTCAGGACATAAGCGTGACGATAAGCTTTGGCCAGGTTGCCGGGGTCTGTCTCATGACCCTTGCCCTCTCGCTTCTCGCGTCCATTGTCCCTGCCATGAAAGCCGGGCGTGAAAACCCTCTTGACACTTTGCGTAAAGTGTAAAATTGTACTATACTATAGATGTAACTTTATTAGGAGACTTTGTTGTTATGCTTTGCGATTTCTGTAAGGAAAGGGAAGCGGTCATATTCTTGGAGCAGATGTCCGGCAACGGCCAGAAGAGAAAGATAAACATGTGTGCGGAATGCGCTATAGACCGTGGCATCAGCTCCGACCCCAGGAGCATAGAGGCCTCTATCGGGGACTTGTTCAAGGAGCTTGCCAACCTTTCCCGCAAGGCGCAGCGCGAGAGCCGCAGGATGTGCCCCGTGTGCGGGCTGAGCGTCGGCGAGATACGTAAGAAGGGACTGGTCGGCTGCCCCGAGTGCTATGCGATTTTCAAGGACGACATCCGCAAGTACATCATGGGAAAGGGCATAAAGGGAGTCTACACCGGCAGCATGCCGGACAGGCTCTCCAACATGCGCTCGGTTCTGAATGACCGTGTCGTCCTGCAGGACAAGCTTTCCAAGGCGATAGAGAACGAGGAGTATGAGAAGGCGGCGATGTACCGCGACTACCTGAAGGCGCTGGAGAAAACACCGGTCGCGGACGGTGAGGAGGAAGAATGAGCGACGGTTTGACCGCAGAGCAGGGAGCCTGGTATGCGGACGCAGGGGCGGAGAACGACGTCATCCTCTCCAGCCGCATCCGCCTCGCCCGGAACCTTGCGAATTTCCCCTTTCCTGCCCGGCTCCGTGGGAATGACGGGGAGCGGATACAGTCCATCGTCACCGATGCGTTCAATCATCTGGACAATGCGGACGACTTTCAGGCAATCTGCGTCAAGGACTTGGACAGTTTGGGCAGCAAGGTGCTGGACGAGCGCGGTATCCTGAGCGGGACCGCAGCATCCGCCGGCAAGGCCTCCGACCAGGAAGTGATACTCCGCAAGGACGGACGGCTCGCATGTACCGTCAACGTCCAGGATCACCTGCACATCTCCTCTTTTGCGGCGGGGCTTGACTT
>JAFSSU010000263.1 GCA_017450845.1 Treponema sp. | reverse complement strand
GCCCAGATGGCGACCCCGACGGCAAGGACGAGCATCCCGAAGGACGCTATGGCGAAAATGCGCCACCTGTTCTCCCTGATCTTCTCGTCCCGGACGAACTTCATGAATATCTCGAGGGGAGTATCCCTGGTCGCCGGAAGAGTGAAATTACCCTGGGACACGGCTTACCCCCTGTCCTCGGAATCCGGGAAAAGCTCCTCGTCGTTCCTTATGTCGTCCGGCTCGGACCACTCGTCGAATATCTCGTTGAACACACGGAGCTCCTCATCCTTCATCTTGACCTGCGACTGGCAGGAAAGGATGAGCCTGCGGAGGAAATCCTCGGACCTGAGCCTGCGGCCGGGCCCCGTCTCAGAAACGTCGGTCCCGAGATTCAGCAGATCCTCGGGCGTAATGTCAATCTCTACTATCATACTTAATTCTCCTTGGCATGACGGGACACAGGGAATCAGTCCCTGAGCTCCGTATCATCCTCATCCGGAAGGCCCGAATAATCGACGGGAATCCCGTTGCCGTCAACCACGTCGCCGCTGTACTCGGCGGCCTCGCCCCCGACGTCAAGGGCCGCGCCGGCGAGGGCCCCGGCATCCGCGCCCTCCTGCGGGCCGCCGTCAGAAGCGTTCTTCTTCGCCCCCTTGGGCATGGGGCCCGCGAAATAAAGCCTCTGCGTGACGATCCTGAGCCGCGAGCGCATCTTGCCGTCCTTGTCCTCGAAACGATCCTGGCGGAGGCTGCCCTCGACGTTCAGCGCGAGCCCCTTGACAAGATAAGGCAAAAGCTTCTGCGCGGTGGGCCCCCAGAGCGTGATGAAGAAGAAATTCGCCATATCGACGTACTCCTCCTTGTCGTTCTTCACCACGTAGTTGTTGGCGATAGAGAATTCAACCAAGGGCTTCCCGTTCACGATCTTCATCGCGGCGTTCTTCGTGACGTGCCCGAACAGGATAAGATGATTCAAATCCGACATAAAAATATCCTCCTGCCACCCTCCCGGCGGCCAAAATCCATGATTAACCTGAAAAAATCAGCCTTCCTCGATACTACCGTCCCGAAGAATCTTCCTGACCTCCATGTCAAGGAGATCAAGGTAATCCTCAAGCCCAAAATCTTCCGCACATTCACCCAGCCCGGACTGCGCCGCGACGTCGCGCAAGGCGGCAAGCACCGAGCACACGGCCAGCGCGCAGCACCTCAGCACCCGTTCCCTGGTAAGCCCGCGGATATTGACCTTGCCCACACCCCCGGGACTCTGCGTGACACGGACAAAACCGTCCTTGTGCCTTCCGAACAAACCGCGCATATGCGTGACACGGACAAAACCGTCCTTGTGCCTTCCGAACAAACCGCGCATAACACCACCTCCGTCACCGCTCCCATTCGACATATTTCCTTGTCTCCCTTGTATAAAGCTCCATGCCGTCAAGCCTCATGTCCAGCTCCTCAAGCCTGTCGCTCACGTCGTACTTGGGCATCTCGGAATCGACATAGGCCCTCGTCTGACGGCAGAGCTCGCGGTTGACCTCAATCCTCTTCTCGATATCCTCGCTTATCTCGGACATCCTCCTGAGCACGTCTTGGGCCTGCCTGACATAAACGACCGACCCGACAAGGCTCCCGAGACAAAGCACCATGCAGACAATCAGAAGGCTGCAGGGCTCGAAGAACCTGTCCAGCAGGGCGGCAAGACCCGCAAGCTTCCCCCCGTCCCGGCCGGAGCATACGGGAACAGGAAACAGCCGCTCGTCACGCAAAGCCATGGACCCGCCCCCTGCCTCAGGCGGCCCCGGCCGCACCCATGTCGGCCCAGCCGAACTTCGTGTAAAGCTCCCCGGACCTGCCCCTCAGGGACCTGCCGTCGAACTCAAGCGTCATCGAGCTGCCACGGAACCTGTCGACGCTGGCCGCGCCAAGGAACATGGCGAGCTCGTCCCTGCTCAGGTTCGATATGTATATGGACGAGCCGCCGGCCTCGTACACCTCGTTCGAGATGTCGAACAGGCGGAATTTCTCCCATTGGGCTACGGGATAGCGCCCGATCTCGTCGAACACCCTGAACCTCGGGCGGCACACGTCGTCCATCACGTCACAGGCGCGCCTGCCGCGGGAGGAGAAATACTTCGTCTCCTCGAAGGACTGCATCACCCGGTGCGACTTGAAATAAGCGGCGGAGACCCCGGCCCTGCAAAGCTCCCTCATGATGGCGAGGGCAAACGTCGTCTTGCCCGTCCCGCTGTTCCCGCACAGCCAGAGGGCGCGGGAAACGCCGGAAACCACGTCCGCTATGAAAGAATCCGCCTCGGCGTACAGGTCCACGGCCTTGCCGCTGAAATCCTTCGCGCAGAGGCTGAGACCGGACGACCGGATCTCCGAAAGCTCGACCCCGAGGTATTTCCTGGGAACGCCGGAACCGATGAAATTCTGCTCCCGCCTGCCGCGCAGCCTCCCGGCCTCGGCCTCGGTCAGGCGGACCTCCTCCTCGGACGTCATCTTCCCCGCGCTCTCGGCGAACGCCGACAGAACACGGCCGAAAGCCTCGTCAGCCGTAACCGGCTCCTTATCCTCAATATCAGCCATACGGCAACCCCCAGAATCAGAAATCAAGCCTCACGCGGGATTCCGAGCTGCACCCGGAAGTCCCGGACCTCATGCCCGGCCTCACCTTCCTGTACATGCCCAGCTCGAACCTGTCCGGAAGGAACTTCATTATCGTCTGCCTCGTGAACGGCTCGAAAGACATCCTCACCGTCCACCACCTCTCCTCGGGCGGGATCGCAAGCAGGGTGACGTAGTTCCGCACCGCCGCCTCAAGGTCCACCTGGTTTATCCGCAGCCTGCGGATATTGTTCTTAATCGCCTTGTCATACTCGCCGAGGAACATAACCCTCGTGACGCCCTTACCCAAAAGCCCCGCGCCTTTCCAGAGCTCGTAAATCCTGTCCGGAAGCCCGCCCCCGGGCGGGACCTCCGACCGGGGCTGCCCGTGCGGCATAGCCGCAGGGACCGCAGGAACCCGCGCCACGGGCTTCCTTCCCGAAGGAACGCCCGAAGGCATCGCGGCGGCGGGAGCCTGCCGCACCCTGGGAGCAGGCCGGACGGCAGCGTCACCTTCCGCGGGCGGCTCGCCCGGAAGAAGGTGCGACGCCTTCCATGCCTCCGTGTCCTCACGCGTCCTGAAAGCGGCATAAGCGGTCACCCACTCGCGCCCGTTCCAGCGCCTGAAGGAGACGAGGATCCCCATCTCCTCAAGGGATGCGAGGACCCTGTACACCTGGGCCCTGGAGACGCCCGTCCATTCCATCAAATACTTAACCCCGGCCGAAAAACAGCCGAAAGAGTTAGTAAGGCCGAATATCGAGGCGAAGATGAAGAGCGACGCGCCCTTGAGGCCGAGCCTGCTCACCATCCAGCCGAAAACGACAGCATACGTATCCTCGTTGACCGGAACGCGGTCCGGGATACCCGAATCCCCAGCCGGAGGACGTGCCTGATAAGCCATATCAACAGATCCTCCCGGAGACAGCAATGACAAACAAGCCCCTTGTCATAAAAGCTCCTCAAACCCTTCCACCGATGCCGCCGACGGGACTCGAACCCGCAATTCCTTGGAAGCTTTTGACGGAGCTTATAAAGGAAGCAGGGGATTTAGAGTCCCCCGTGTCTGCCAATTTCACCACGGCGGTACATAAGAAAAGCCCTTTTATCCCCCCGGAAGGGCCCGAAACCGGAAAACCGCCGCCTGCGGCCCCTGCTCAAGGGCCCGGAAAGCCAGCGTGTCATACAAGAAGCCCCGCCGTCCCGCCTTCGGTAAAGGAGTCGCCCGAAAGACGCGCGGACGGGAAGCTTCCCTGCCGCCTACTTCTTCATCATCTCTCTGAGCCTCCCCTTCAAATTCTCCTGTATCGAAACATCATAATCCGGTATCTCAAAGGCCCTGAGCGCGTCCGCGGAGAAAGCGTTCCTCTTCGCGAACCAGCTGAGGACTTCGTCTACCGTAGTCTTGCGCTCAACCTCGGCAAGCACATACCAGAAAGCCATCTTGAACCCCTCAACGAAATTCTGGTCAGCATCGTTGTCCTCGAGATACTCCCCGTCACCGGCATCAGCCTCAGGAAGCCTCTCGCTCTTCCTCTCCGGCATGCGCTGGCTCTTCGCCTCGGCCCTCGAAGGAGCCTCCCTCGCGGCAGGAGCCTGGCGGACAGGAACCTCCTCAGGAACGGAATCATCCGCACCGTCATCACCGTCCTGCCCCTCATAAGGCTCCTCCCCGCTGCAATCATCCTCCGGGACACCATCCTCGGGCTCGCCATCAGCAGGACCTTCCTCCACCATCGAGAAGTCACCGGACAAGCCGGAATCCTCAGGCTCATCCTCACAAGAGGCTCTGCCATCAGAGATGCCCGCGGCAGGACCGGAAGCCCCGTCATAATCTGTGCCTGCGGCATCGGCAGCATCACCCTCAGAATCCGGAGACTCCTCCTCAATCTGATTTTCTGCAGGCTCCTCCTCCCTGACCTCGCGGGTATACTCGCGCTTATCCATGTCATTATAAGCCTGGTTAATCGTCTTCTCGCCGGACTCGACCGCCCCGCGGGCCTCCTCGTCACGGGCCACGGCTATAATTTTCTGTGCAGTCTTAGCACCAACATCAAGGCGCTTCTCAAGGCTCATACGGATATCCTTTATACGGGCATTGCCAGTCTTCTCCCCGAGCTTTATAAGCCTGTCAGCGGCAAAAATCAGCTGCTGCTGAGAGAGGTTCCTGCGGAACAGCTGGAGGCCGAGCGCATAAAACATTGCCGCATCACGGTCCGGAAAACTCTTGTAGAACACAGGAACATCAAACAACCTGACCATCTCTGACGCAGCATAACGTGTATGACCGTCAAGAAGGGTGTTGTTTTCCTTCCAGACGACAAGGGGCTGGGTCGGGTCAAAACCAGATTCCTCAATACTTCTGGCCACATCGGCAACCATATCCTCGTCAAGCGGGAAAAGTGCCTGGAACTCCGGGTCAAGCTTTATATCTTTCAGGGGAACCATCTGCGAAAGCTGCTTCGCCCCGGTGAAAGAACCGCCAGTTTCTATTTCATCTATCGTATTGCCCATGGCATCCATAAGACTCCTCCTCTTTGCCATCAGAAGCACTCCTTCGGATCAATAAGCCTGTCCGCGGCAAAAACCAGCTGCTGCTGCGTAAGGTTCCTGCGGAAAAGCTGGAGACCGAGCG
>JAFSSU010000262.1 GCA_017450845.1 Treponema sp. | reverse complement strand
GAAAGCGGGACGTCCCGGATGTCCTGCCCCCGTATCCGTATGCTTCCGGCGTTCACGTCCCAGAAGCGGGCGAGCAGGCTGGCAATCGTTGACTTGCCGCCCCCGCTCTGTCCCACGAGTGCGAACATCTGCCCCTGCTGTACGTCAAAGCTGATGCCGTGCAGGGCCTCTTTGTCGCCGTATGAGAAGCTGACGTTCCGGTAGGAGATTTCCGGCAGGGCCTTTCCGTCTGCCCCGGCAACCGTGCTTCCCGCCGCGGGGAGCCGGGCCGTTCCCTCATTGCTGATCTCAGCCTCGTCAAAGACGCTCTCGATTCTGTCCAAGCATGCGTCCGTCACGGTCAGGCGGGCAACATTCCCGTAATAGGCCTTCATTCCGGCAAAGGTGTCGAACAGGAACAGGATTATTCCCATCATGTATTCCATGCTGATGATGCCCCGTGCCGTCAGAAGATACGCGACGAACAGGACTACGGACGTTCCGAGTCCGTACGACACCATGAAGCCTGCCCACCACGGCGCATACGCCGTTTCAAATCCGATTGCCTTGTCGCAGCTTTCCTCAAAGTTCCGGTTCATCTCCTTTGACTTTTCGCCCAGCATATTGTAGGTCTTGATGATTCCGATTCCTTCCGCGAACTCAAGGACCGCGCTCGTGAGCTCCTGGCTCGCTTCCTGTTTTTCCATGGAATGGGAAACGGAAATCCGCGTCATCAGGTTTCCCGCCAGCATGATCAGGGCAAGGCATACCACGGCGACAAGTCCGAGCCGCCAGTCAAGGTAAAACATGAAGCATATCATCAGGCCCTGCGAAATCATGAAGCCGACTAAATCTTCCAGAACCATCATGCAGTTTTCTTCGATGAAGTTCATGTCCGTCGCAAGGACGCTGCTCACCTTGCCGATGTTCCCCTCCGAAAAGAAGCCCATCGAAAGCTTGCGGAAGTGGTCGCCGAGCAGCATGCGCTTGTCGGCAAATACCTTGAATCCCGCCGCACTCTGGAGCCTGTCGGAGATATTCTGCAGGACTGCCTGCGCCGCCATGCAGCCCAGAAGCACAAGGCCGGAAACAAGGCAGAGCTTCTTCGTGACCGTCCCCGCCATGAATCCGCTTATGATGAAAAACGAGGCCATGAGCGGGGCCTTCATGAACACGCCCTTGAAAAAGCCCGGCACATACGCCGCCCGGATCTGCGCCTTGTAATTTCCGCACGAGCTCACGAGCCGGTGCATCATCTGAATCATCGATTTGTTCTTGTTCTGTTTTTTCATGTTACGAGATCCTCCATTCTGCGGCCTGCGTTGATGCCTTCCATAGTTTCTGGTATTCCGCGCAATCCTGTATCAGCGTGTCATGCGTTCCTTCCGCAATGACGCTGCCTGCCTTGAGCACGCAGATTTTGTCCGCATTTTTTATGGACGAAAGGCGGTGGGCAATCACGATGACCGTCTTGTCTTTTATGATTTCATTGATGGCGGCATTCATCTTCTCCTCGTTTTCCGGGTCCATGAACGCGGTCGCTTCGTCCAGCACGATGACCGGGGCGTCCTTGAGGATTGCACGGGCAAGCGATATGCGCTGCCGCTCTCCGCCGGAAAGCTGCTTGCCGCTGTCGCCCGCCATCGTGTCAATCCCCTTGGGGAAGCGGGACAGGAACTCGTCGCACTGGGCACGGCGGGCAGCATCAAGGACTTCCGCGCG
>JAFSSU010000261.1 GCA_017450845.1 Treponema sp. | reverse complement strand
TCTGATTTCTCCCTTTTTGAAGCGTTCGATTTACTGGACTACGGTCTGATGGAGTAGCACCTCACGACAATAAAGTCACCCTCTGCTTCCGTGTAGGGCGCGTCCAGGATAGGCTTTTCGTACCCGTCGATCAGTATGACCACCTGCAACGCCGCCTTGCCGTCCGGGCAGATGTCGAATGACGTGAACGCCCCCGCCGTCCTGCCCTTGATTTTTTTGCCGCTTTGACATAGGCTATTTACATGCAGTACGGATACTTTGACGACGAAAACAAGGAATATGTCATAACAAGGCCCGATACGCCCCAGTCATGGAGCAACTACCTGGGCTCAACGGAATACGGTGCGGTCATCACGAACAACGCGGGAGGCTACGGCTTCTACAAGTCCGGGGCAAAGGGCCGCTTCATGCGCCTGAGGTTCAACGCCATCCCGATGGACCAGCCGGGCCGCTACTTCTACATCCGGGACCGGGAGAGCGGCGACTACTGGTCGGCCTCCTGGCAGCCGGTCGGCAAGAAGCTGGACAGCTACAAGAGCGAGTGCCGGCACGGTACGGCCTACACCAAAATAACGAGCGAGTACGACGGCATCCAGTCCGAGACGACCTACTACGTCCCGCTCGGACAGCTCTTCGAATACTGGAGGCTCAAGCTGACCAATACGGGCAGCAAGCCGCGAAAGCTCTCCGCATTCAGCTACTGCGAGTTCACCAACCAGTGGTCCACGGAGCAGGATCAGGTGAACCTGCAGTACTCCCTCTTCATCACGCAGGGCAGCTTCAGGGACAACATGCTGCGCGTGTCTATCCACGAGAACCTGACCAAGCAGGAAAAGAAGAAGCAGGCGGGCAAGAACGACAAGGACATGCCCATCTCCGGCGACATCGGCTCGCTCGTCTGGATGGCACTCGCCGGATCTGACGCGAAGGGCTGGGATACCGACCGGGCGGCCTTCATCGGCACCTACGGCAGCTACAAGGAGCCGTCCGCCGTCGTGAACGGAAAGTGCACGGACTCCAACGCATACGGCGACTCCGGCTGCGGTTCCCTCCAGGCGGACATCGAGCTTGCCCCCGGCGAGTCAAAAGAGGTCATGATCCTGCTCGGCATAGGCGAGGCAGAGACGCTGGGCCGCAGGACCCTGGCCGAATTCGGCAGCACGGCCCGCGCGGACGAGGAGCTTGCCAAACTCAAGGCGAACTGGCATTCCAAGCTGGACAGCTTCATCGCCGACACCCCCGATGCGGACATCAACCACACGGTCAACATGTGGGGCCTCTACAACTGCCTCATCACCTTTGCATGGAGCCGGGCGGCCTCGCTCGTCTACAACGGGGAGCGCGACGGGCTGGGATTCCGCGACTCCGTGCAGGACATCCTGGGCGTGTCGGCGGCAATTCCCCAGGTCGCGGAGGAGCGGCTTATCCGCATGCTGTCCGGTCAGGTCGCCTGCGGCGGGGCCATCCCCGTCATCAGGACCGACCACAATCCCGGCCACGAGAAAGCCCCCAAGGAAGAGGAGTACCGCTCGGACGACTGTCTCTGGTTCTTCAACGCCGTGCCCGCCTTCATCGCGGAGACCGGGAACTTCGACCTCTATAACAAGGTCGTTCCCTACGCGGACAAGGGCGAGGCGACCGTCTACGGGCACCTCAAGCAGGCGCTCCTGTTCAACCTGACCCACATGGGTGCGGACGACCTTCCCTGCGGACTGCTCGCTGACTGGAACGACTGCCTCAAGCTGGGCTACCACGGCGAGAGCCTTTTCGTCGCCTTCCAGCTCAGGCTAGGACTGACGACCTATGCCGACATCTCGGAGCGGCTCGGCAAGGCGGACGAGAAGAAGTGGGCGCTCGCAGAGCGCGACAAGCTGGACAAGGCGATACAGAAGAAGTGCTGGGACGGCAAGTGGTGGATCTGGGCGATTGCCGAGGACGGCACGGTCTACGGGACCAAGAGCTTCGAGGAAGGTCAGGTCTACTTCAACACCCAGGTCTGGTCAGTCCTGTCGCAGGCCGCGACACCCGAGCAGGCAAAAGAGTGCATGCAGACCGTCAAGGAGAAGCTTGCCACACCATACGGGCTCATGCTTTCCGCCCCGCCTTTCGTATACACGAGCATCGACGTCATGCGGGCAGTCGTCTTTAACCCCGGCATCAAGGAGAACGCGGGTATCTTCAACCACACGCAGGGCTGGGGCGTCATCG
>JAFSSU010000260.1 GCA_017450845.1 Treponema sp. | reverse complement strand
TTCTATGACATAACGGGCGTGCTCCGGCATCCCGACGCGTTCAAGTACTGCATTGACCGCATGGTGGAGATTTACAAGGACAAGCAGATAGATGCGGTGGCGGGCATAGAGTCGCGAGGCTTCATCTTCGCCGCCCCCTTCGCCGAGCGGGTCGGGGTTCCCCTGATTCTGATACGCAAGGCGGGAAAGCTGCCGGGCAAGACCTACAACTGCAAGTACAGCCTGGAGTACGCGCAGGCGGAGATCGAGGTGCACGTCACGGACATCCAGAAGGGGCAGAAAATCCTCCTCGTAGATGACCTGATTGCGACCGGCGGGACCCTCCGCGCGGCGAACAACCTGATCGAGCAGGGCGGGGCGACAGTCACGGACGTGTTCGGAGTCATCGGCCTGCCATTCCTGGGCTATGAGAAAGCCCTCGCCCCCATAAAGGCGACGACCCTCATCAACTACAACTCCGAGTCAAAGTAGTCTTTGACTGACTTGTGCCGGCCCGCCTCTCGCAGGCGGCACAAAGCAGGGCTGCCCCCCCTCACATTATCAAATTTCCCTATTCATTCCTCGTAAAAGCCGTGCTATAATAGGAGCAAACTTCTATCTAAAGGACGGACTATCACAATGGCATATCTTATCGGCGTTGACCTCGGAACGAGCGGCACCAAGACGGTGATTTTCGATGAGGCGGGCACCCCCCTCGCCTCCAAGACCGTGGAGTACCCCCTCTACCAGCCCCAGAACGGATGGGCGGAGCAGGATCCGCTTGACTGGTGGAACGCCTCGGTCGAGGGCATGAAGGCTGTCATCGCCCAGAGCGGGGCAAAGAAAGAGGACATCAAGGGAATCGGCATCTCCGGCCAGATGCACGGGCTTGTCATGCTGGACAAGGACGGCAAGGTGCTCCGCCGCAGCATCATCTGGTGCGACCAGAGGACGGCCAAGGAGTGCGAGGAGATAACGAGCAAGGTCGGGGCCAAGAAGCTCATCGACATAACGGCAAACCCCGCGCTGACGGGATTCACCGCCTCCAAAATCCTCTGGGTGCGCAACAACGAGCCTGAGACCTACGCCAAGTGCGCCCACATCCTGCTGCCCAAGGACTACGTGCGCTACATGCTGACCGGCGAGTTCGCGACCGAAGTCAGCGATGCGTCGGGAATGCAGCTGCTTGACGTGCCGCGCCGCCAGTGGTCCGACGAGCTTCTGGGCAAGCTCGGAATAGACAAGGCACTGCTCGCCAAGGTCTACGAGTCCCCCGAGGTGACAGGGAAAGTGACCGCCAAGGCCGCCGACCTCTGCGGGCTCAAGGAAGGGACCCCGGTCGTCGGAGGAGCGGGCGACAACGCCGCCGCCGCAGTCGGCACGGGAACGGTCGTTGACGGAAGGGCCTTCACGACAATCGGAACGTCCGGGGTCGTCTTTGCCCACACGTCAAAGCTTTCGATTGACCCCAAAGGCCGCGTCCATACCTTCTGCTGCGCCGTCCCCGGCGCATGGCACGTCATGGGCGTTACCCAGGCGGCGGGCCTATCGCTCAAATGGTTCCGCGACAACTTCTGCAACGCCGAGATCCAGACTGCGGCGGGCATGGGCAAGGATCCCTACTTCCTGATGGACAAGGAGGCTGACCGCATCCCGATCGGCTGCGACAAGCTGCTCTACCTGCCCTACCTGATGGGCGAGCGCACCCCGCACCTGGATCCTGACTGCCGCGGCGTGTTCTTCGGCCTGTCCGCCATGCACACCAAGGCCCACCTGCTCCGCGCCGTCATGGAGGGCGTAACCTACAGCCAGAGGGATTCCATGGAGGTCCTGCGCGGCATGGGAGTCAAGACCGACACGATGCTCGCATGCGGCGGCGGCGGCTCAAGCCCCCTCTGGAGGCAGATGCTCGCCGACGTGTACGGCTGCCCGGTCACGACCGTAGCCAGCAAGGAAGGCCCCGCACTCGGTGTCGCCATCCTCGCCGGGGTCGGTACGGGAGTCTGGTCATCCGTCCCCCAGGCCTGTGACGCGGTCATCAAGACCAACCCGCCGCAGAACCCCGTCGCGGAGAACAGCAGGGAGTACGAGAAGTTCTACAAGCTCTACACCCAGATTTATCCCGCGCTCAAGGACAGCTACAAGGCCTTGGCCGGGCTGTGATGAGTTTGACGGATTAGCCTGCAATAAAAAAAGCCGGGCCGCCCATGCAGGCAGCCCGGCTTCTTGTTTTATACGGGAATCCTCAACTTACTTCTTGTATGACTGCCGGATTTCCTTGGCGGCGGCAACCATGTTCTTCAGGCTGGGCAGGGTCTCGGCGTTGCCGCGGGTCTTGAGTCCGCAGTCAGGGTTGACCCAGAGCTTC
>JAFSSU010000259.1 GCA_017450845.1 Treponema sp. | reverse complement strand
TCATCGCGAGGTCGATGACCGGGTATATCACCCCTATGCCCAGAAGCTCGAACGCGGCGTTGACGACCATCAGGAACAGCAGGAGCACGAGTTCCCTCTTCTGCCTGCGGTCAAGGATATAGCTGATTTTACGGAAAAGGTCTCTCATTCTGTCGGTTTCTTCTGGCGGGCCCCGCGGTCTGCCCCGGCATCACCCTTGGACGGTCTCATGACAAGTCCGGTGACCCGCCCTGCGGTGAAATCTTCTATATAAATGCGTCTCATCATGTTCCCCGTTGCGTCTGACCGCGGGTCACCGTGCGTTTTCTCACGAAACCCGGTGTGTTTTCTTGCAAAACCCAATGGATTTGTTCACGAAATCCATTGCATTTTCTCACAAAATCCAGTGGATTTGCTCGCAAAATTCACTGGATTTTCTCAAAAAATCCAGCGGGCTGGCGATTTTATGACATTCCGGCCCCCGGCCCCTGATATATATTAAGGTCATCAAGGCCGAGGGCCTTGAGTGCGCGCAGACGGATGGGCCGGCTCCATCATCCCGGCAAAAAGACACAAGGGCACCTCTAAAAACTCGCCTTTGGCGGTTTTTAGAGGTTTGCCGACGAGTCGTAAGTCGCTATAATAGCGCGACTTACGACATCGCATTTTCAGAGTTACCTCGAAAAACTGAGGTTTTTCGAGGTTTCCACAACTGAAACTGGCCACAGGCCAAAGGAGAAAAATTATGATAGCGATTACCGCTTACCAGAACCAGCTCAAGTCACGCAGGAAGGAATTCTGCTACAGGAGCGTCACCGACCAGGACCTCGGCTCGGAGCAGCTGATCCGCGAGATCACCGGCTACAACTCGACGATCACGGAGGCGGATGCCCGCGCCGTGCTCTCGGTGCTGGACGACCGCGTCAGGCACTTCGTCAGGCTCGGCTACAACGTGGAGCTCCCGTTCGGGTTCATCCGCCTGAGGGCGAGCGGCACCTCGGACAGGCTGAACGGGGGCTTCTCGCCGGGGACGGGCGACCACCGCTTCGAGGCCGTCTGCTCGCTCAAGGCCGACGCGGCGAAGGAGATGGAGGACACGACCGCCTGGCGCATGGCAGGGGCGGGCTGGGCCATCCTGCCCAAGATAACGGGGCTCGCCAGAAAGGGCGCGGACGGAAAGGAGAGCCGCTCGCTCTCGTTCTCCCGCAACGATATCCTGCGCATAAGGGGGGCGAACCTGAGCTTCGACGCCTCCGACATGAGGCAGGGCGTGTTCTTCATCGGAGGGGACAAGTCCGGGACCCGCGCGGGCCGCTACTTCGGGGTGGGCACGGCCATCACTGACGTGTTCATCCCCGGGAGCCTCGAGCCCGGCAGCTACCGGGTCAAGGTCGTCACGAGCCCCCGGAAGGATGCCTTCGAGGAGTTCACCTTCAGCGGGCAGGTCACGGTGACTGCGGAATGATTGTCCGGGGAGGGAGCCTGTCCTGCCTCCCCGGCTTTCCGGGTCGGTCAGGCCCGGCAGCGCATTCCCGCCCGGGCGGGAATGTTGCGTCCTCCCCTCAGATTTCCCTAAAGTCCTCCCGGGGATGTGCCGACAGGCCGTGCCTAGGGTGGCGAACATAACATTTCGGCGCGAAATTTTATGTTCGCAAAGTGCAAATTTCCAGCCTTCCGTAATCAGCCGTTCAAAAAACTGGCTTTTCCGTACGCCGCACGATTCCCCGTGCGTAAGGAAGGACGGACGAGACACTTAACCGCGCACCTACATGCCTCACGGACAGTCTGCCTCTTGATGAGGGGGCCTGCGTTGCAAAGCCCATATTTGGAGTAGTATAGTACTAAATGAGAAGAGTGTCAAATGTCAGAGCTGGATTTTGCCATAGACCTCGTCTTTTTCCTGCTGGTCTATACCGAGATAATGCTGTGTTATGCTGAATGAAGAGTGATTATAGATGGCCATAAGGAGAACGCACTGAGTCCCCGCCTTCCAGGCATGGTAGCCGAACGTCTTCCTTAGCGAGTGGCAGCTGAATTTCACGATCCAAGACAAAGCCTTGTGAACGCCGGTCAGTATCATATAGGCACGGTTCCTGCTGATGTGGCGGTTGTGCCCTTTCCTGCTGAGGAAAATGTAGCTTCCCTTTTCCGCTTGTACGGTGTCAAAAAGCCGCTTCAGGGCATCCACGGCCGCCGCGTTCAGTGCGACGCAATTTTTTTTGCCCGTCTTCTGCTCCTTGACGACCAGATGCGTGCGGAAACGATTGCGCTCAAAGTCGTACACATCGGCCCACACCAGCGAGAGAATGTCCCCGATGCGGAGGGCCGTGTTTATCCCCACGACGAAAAGGACGTAATCGCGGATTTTTTTGTTCTTCAGGAACCAGTCCTTCACTCCGGCAATCTGTTTGGTATCTTTTATGGGACTGGTTGCAGCCATGAATTCTCTCTCCCCCTGGGTCAAACCCAGAAACGTTTTCGCCTATCATATCGGTTTTCTTTCCAGCCTCTTTTAGCTTTTTGATGAACAAATCCGTCGAACATCCGTAAAAAGGCCTTTGCATAACATTTCGCGCCGAAATGTTATGTTCGCCACCCGGGGCACGGCCTGTCGGCACATCCTCGGGAGGACTTTAGGGAAATCTGAGGGGAGGACGCAACATTCCGCCCGGGCGGGAATGCGATTCCGGGCCTGACCGTCAGGCTGGCACACGATGCTGCCCATTTATATAGAAGATTTCCCCGCAGGACCGGGGCACGGGACTTATCATGAGCCAGTCCAAGGGTGATGACGAGGCAGACCTCGGGGCCCGCCGGAAGAAACCGACAGAATGAGAGACCTTTTCCATAAAATCAGCTACATCCTCGACCGGAAACAGAAGTGGGAGGTCGTGTTCCTTCTGCTGTGCATGGCCGTCAACGCCGCGTTCGAGCTTCTGGGCATAGGGGTCATCTACCCGGTCATCGACCTTGCGATGAACCCGGACGCGGTAAGCACGAACGCCATCTACTCCCGCATATATGGATTCTTCGGGTTCTCGGGCTACAGGCAGTTCGTCCTTGCACTCATAGCCTTCATCGTCGTCCTCTTCGCCCTCAAGACGGCCTTCCTGTTGTATTTCAGGTGGCTCCAGCTGGACTTCCAGTACAGGAACCTGGGCGTGATATCCGGCAGGCTGCTTTCCGCCTACATGGCCCAGCCCTATTCCTTTTTCGCCAGGAACAACTCGGCTACCCTCATACAGAACGTCTATACGAACGTAGCGAATTTCCTGGCCCTGCTGTTCGTCATCCTTCAGATAACAATCTACGGCTTCACTGCCCTCTGTATCGGGGCAATGATGTTCGCGACGAATGCCCTGATCACGGCGGTGCTCCTCGGGGTCATCGCCATGCTGGTGGGGCTCTACTTCCTCGTAGTCAAAAGACGGCTCGTAAGGTACGGGAAGGAATACGGCCGCTATTCGGCACTGATGATCCAGTGGCTCAACCAGGCCATCGGGGGGATAAAGGAGACCAAGGTCCTCCAGAGGGAAAGCTTCTTCGTCGGGAACTACGGCAGGAACCAGAGGAAATTCGCGGCCTCGCTAGAAAAATCCCAGCTCCTGAGCAATGCCCCCAACGACGTTCTCCTGTCCGCCTGCATCTGCACGGTCCTCGTGATGCTGGGCTTCCTCCTGCTCAGGGGGGAGGATGTTTCCTCCATGGTCACGGGCCTCGCCATCTTTGCCCTTGCCGCATTCAGGATCTTTCCCTGCATATCGAGCATGAGCAGCTGCGTGAACAACGTGTTCTTCTACACGCAGTCGGTGGATGCCGTGTACGCCGTCCTCTCCGAGGCGGACAGGCTCGGGCATGAGGGAGGGGTGCCGGAAGGCCCCCTCCCTGGGAAGCTCCCCTTCAGGGAAAGCATAGAGCTCAGGGACGTGTCCTTCGGCTACGAGGGCGCGCCGAAGCCGGTATTCGAGCATGCGGGCGTCGTCATCCCCAGGAACAGGTCCGTGGCCTTCATCGGGCCGAGCGG
>JAFSSU010000258.1 GCA_017450845.1 Treponema sp. | reverse complement strand
CGGGGTCGTCGCGTAGTCGGTCACCATGAAGACCGCACCGAACACCACGCCGCCCGTGCAGAGGCCGAGCAGCACGTCGGAGCATGCCGCCGCAGCGTCGCCGGATCCCGCGAGGGCCGCACAGAAAGTCGCCGCGGCGAAAGTCGCGAGCATGGCGAGCGGGGCGCGCCAGTCAATTATTCCCGTGACAAGAAGGTATATGAAGGAAAGGATAAGCAGCAGGACGGAAACCTCGCCGATGCAGCCCGCCCGGTTTCCCAGGAAGTACTGGAGCAGGGTTGAGCCGTCCGCTGCGAAAGAGCCTGTCTTGACCTGGCTCAGGACTGTCGCGGACGAGATTGCGTCAAGCGGGGAAGCGTCCCTCCAGGTGCTCATCGCGGCTCCGAAGCTTATGACCATGAAGCCGCGGCCAGTCAGGGCCGGGTTGAACACGTTGGAGCCAATTCCACCGAACAGGCCCTTTGCGACGACGATTGCGACCACAGCGCCTATGACGACCATCCAGAGGGGCACCTCGGAAGAAAGGACAAGCGCGAGCAGGACTCCCGTCACCGCCGCCGAAAGGTTCCCGATGGTGTTCTTCTGCTTCGTCACTTTCTGGAAGCAGTACTCGGCCAGGACGCAGCTTGCCACCGAGACAAGCAGCACGAGCAGGGCCTTGTAGCCGAACGTGACCACGCCCCAGACGCACTCGGGCAGCATGGCAAGGAGCACCGTAGCCATGATGCGCCGCGTCGTGTCGCCCCCCGTGTAATGGGGGCTTGAAGAAAGGTATGTCATCTTGTTCTCTCCGCTCATTTGGAGCCTCCTGCCGCCTGGCTCTTGGCCGCCTCGGCCTTGGCCTTCTCCGCTGCCATCTGGGCGCGGACTTCCGCCTTGCCCACCCTTATCCGCTGCACCAGGCGGACGTTCGCCGGGCAGACGTAGGAGCAGCAGCCGCACTCGATGCAGTCCATGAGCCCGTAGTCCTTCGCGTCCTGCATCTCGCCCGCCGTCAGGGACTTCACCATCATCACCGGGGTCAGGTGCATGGGGCATGCGTCAACGCAGTGCCCGCAGTTGATGCACTGGTCCTCGTCCACAAGGTAGGTCTCCTCCTTGGTCAGGAAGATGACGCCGCTCGTCCCCTTGGCGACCGGGAACTGGGCAGAGCTCATCGCGAAGCCCATCATGGGGCCGCCGCTGATTATCTTGACAAGCTTGTCATCATCGACCGAAAGCACGTCCGGCATCAGGTCGGACACAAGGGTTCCGACGGGAACGCGGATGTTGCAGGGCTTTTTGCATGCCCCGCCGCTTATCGTCAGCGCGCGGTCAATCAGGGGCTTGCCCTCGCGGAACGCCTCGCTTATGGCGCAGACCGTGCCGACGTTGCAGATGACCGCCCCCGCATCGGCAGGAAGCTTGCCGGCGGGAATCTCGCGGCCCAGGACGGCCTCGACGATGTTCTTCTCGCAGCCCTGGGGATATTTTGTCTTTACAAGGACAATCTCTATGTCCCTCCCCTGCTTCTGTATCTCGGCCTGCAGGGGGGCGACGTCGTCCTCCTTGTTGGTCTCCAGGGCGATGATTCCCTTCGCGCCGACTATGTGCATGACGATGGCAAGGCCGTCTATGACCTTGGAGGCCTCCTCCTTCATGGTGCGGTCATCGACCGTAAGGTAAGGCTCACATTCTGCCGCGTTGAGCAGGACGTACTCTATCTTCTTGTCTGCCGGCGGGCTCAGCTTGACGTGGGTGGGGAAGGATGCCCCTCCCATTCCGACGATTCCCGCGTCGCGCACGCGTGCGATCGCCTCGTCATGGCTGCATGCGAAGGGGTCCAGGACGGGCATGAAGTCCTTCCCGTCGGTCTCGTCCGCCTCTATGGTGATGCAGGGGGCATAGACGTTGCCCGTGAGCAGGCAGCTGGCTATCTTCTTTACTTTGCCGGAAACTGATGCATGGACGGGGGCTGACATGAACTTGTCGCTCTTCGCGATGAGCTGACCCCGCATGACGATGTCCCCGACCTTGACGAGGGGAGTGTTTGGCGCTCCCCCCATCGTGACGGGTATGCTTACTGTCTTGGAAGACGGGAAGGCCTGCTCGATCGGGCACGCCGAACTGAGCTCCTTCATCTCCCTGGGGTAGATTCCCCCTCGGAATGTGTGCGTTTTCATAAGTTCCTATTATAGTATAAAAGATTTGAGTTGTCGAGGTACAATTATGAATGCCCACGGGAATCAGGTTTGCCGGTTTGACCTTTCCCCGACACCGTGTTATAATACGGCAGTTTGATTCTAAGAGGTGGTCGTATGTATTATTACGCAGAGGAAAAGAAGAGCGGCAAGCCCGTGGATTTCAGCTTCAACCCGACGAGCGAGGCCGGCAAGGCCGTGTTCCACTCCAAGGAGGACCTGTTCTACTTCATGGACACCGCCAGCCGGGAGAAGTTCGGCGCGGACAAGATAGACAGCGAGCGCGAAAAGTTCGAGGTCAAGGAGACGGCGTAACCCCGCGCTCTCGCGGGAGCCTCAAGCACCGCGGTGCATGTTGAACATGCCGCCCAAAAATGCTATAATCCCGCCCTATGAGTGAAGAGAAAACAGATTTCTGCCCCTGTGGGAGCGGGAAAAAATATTCGGAATGTTGCGAGCCGATCATAAAGGGGACGGCGAAGGCCCAGAGCCCTGAGGCACTGATGAGGGCGAGGTACACCGCCTACGTCAAGCAGGAGATTGACTTCATCATCAACAGCTGCGAGAAGGGCGAGAAGATCGCCGAGATCGACCGCAAGGCGACCGAGGACTGGAGCCGCAACTCCACCTGGCACGGGCTCAAGATTCTCCACACGGAGAAGGGCGGCCCGGACGACACCGAGGGAATCGTCGAGTTCGAGTGCACCTACACGCAGAAGGGCATCCGCGACGTGCACCACGAGATAAGCGGCTTCCGCAAGATTGACGGCGAGTGGCTCTACAGCGAGGGCGTAGTCCGCCCGACGACCGTCGTCCGCGAGGGCCGCAAGATAGGCCGCAACGAGCCCTGCCCCTGCGGTTCCGGCAAAAAGTACAAGAACTGCTGCGGCAAGAACGCCTGACAGGCGGGCTTGCGCTACCCCTCCTCTCCTGCCCGCCGAAGGGCAGGAGGATTCCTTACTTCCCGTAAGTCTTTTCGATTTCCTGTATCTGGTCGCGGTAGACGGCGGCCTGCTCGTAGTCCAGGTGGTCCGCCGCCTCCATCATCTCCTTCTTGAGCGCCTCAAGCAGTTTGCGACGCTGGGCGGGGACAAGCAGGTTCGTGCTCTTCTTCAGGGCGGAAAGCTGGACGGCGGCGGTCTGCTCCGCGTCCTCCTTCTCGTGCTCAAGGATGTCCTCGACTGCTTTCTTTATCGTCCTGGGCGTGATGCCGTGCTCCTTGTTGTATGCCTCCTGTATCTGCCTCCTCCGTTTTGTCTCGTCTATTGCCTCCTTCATCGCGTCGCTCATGCGGTCGGCGTACATGACGACCGAACCCCCGGCATTGCGGGCCGCGCGGCCGATTATCTGGATGAGCGAGGTCGTGCTGCGGAGGAAGCCTATCTTGTCCGCGTCCAGGATCGCGATGAACGAGACCTCCGGCAGGTCGATTCCCTCTCGGAGGAGGTTTATGCCGATGAGCACGTCAGTCTCGCCGCTCCTGAGCGATTTGAGTATCTCCACCCGCTCGAAGGTGTCTATCTCGCTGTGGATGTACTTGACCTTCATGCTCAGGCCCGAAAGGTAGTCGGTCAGGTCCTCCGCCATCTTCTTGGTCAGCGTCAGTATCAGGGCGCGCTCATGCCTGGCGATGCGGGCCTGCACCTCCTTGTAGATGTCCTGCATCTGCCCCTCGCTCGGCCGCACCTCGATGATCGGGTCCAAAAGCCCGGTCGGGCGGATGAGCTGCTCCACGACCTGAGTGGACTGCCTGACCTCCTCCGGGCGGGGGGTCGCGGTGACGTAGATGACCTGGTTCATCTTCTTGTCGAACTCGGCGAACTTGAGCGGCCTGTTGTCCAGCGCGGAGGGCAGGCGGAAGCCGAAGTCGATCAGGTTCTGCTTGCGCCGCCGGTCGCCCTCGTACATCGCCCCGACCTGGGGGACGGTGACGTGGGCCTCGTCTATCAGGCAGAGGAAGTCATCGGGGAAATAGTGCAGCAGGGTTGCGGGCGGGTCGCCGCTCTTCCTGTTCGCGATGGGGGCGGAATAGTTCTCTATGCCGGAGCAGTAGCCCATCTCCCGCATCATCTCCACGTCGTAGGTCGTCCGGGTCTTGAGCCGCTCCGCCTCCAGCATCTTGCCCTGGCCCTGAAGCTCCTCCACCCGCGCGTTCATCTCGGCGAGTATGCGGTCGGTCGCGGCGAAGAGCATGTCCTTGGGGACGACGAAGTGCTTGGCGGGGTAGAGCTGAAGCTCGTCCAGCTCCTCGACGGTCTGGCCGGAAATCACGTCGAAGCGGCAGATTTTCTCCACCTCATCGAAGTCCAGCTTTATCCGGTAGGCCTGGTCGGTCTCCATGTAGGAGGGGAAGACATCGATCGTGTCTCCCTTGACGCGGAACTTGCCCCGCTCCAGTATCATGTCGTTCCGCTGGTACTGGAGAGAGATCAGCTGCCTCGCGAAAGCCTGCGGGTCCAGGGCCTGCCCTTTCTCGATATGAATCCGCATCTCCTTGTAGAGCTCCGGCATGCCGAGGCCGTAGATGCAGGAGACCGTCGCGACGATGACGACATCCCGCCGCTCCATCAGGGCGTAGGTCGCCGCGAGCCGGAGCTTGTCGATCTCGTCGTTTATGGACGCGTCCTTCTCGATGTAGAGGTCGCGGGCGGGAACGTAGGCCTCGGGCTGGTAGTAGTCGTAGTATGAGACGAAGTATTCCACCGCGTTGTCGGGGAAGAATGTCTTGAACTCGCGGTAGAGCTGGGCGGACAGGGTCTTGTTGTGGCTTATCACGAGGGTTGGGCGCTGAACCGCCTCGATTATCTTGGCCATCGTGAAGGTCTTTCCGCTGCCGGTCACGCCTTTCAGCGTCTGGAAGCGGTCGCCCCGCAGCACGCCGTCCGCGAGGGCCTTTATCGCCTCCGGCTGGTCCCCGGAAGGCTCGTAGGGAGATACGACATGGAACTTTCGCATGGTCACAGTATAGCGTGTTCCCCGCGGAAATAAAAGGGGCGGCCGGGCACGTGGCCTGACCGCCCGCTCATCGGAGCACAAGCGAACCTGCAGATGTGGGCACTCTGCGCTTATAGATGCAGGACCCGCTCCTTTATCTCCTGGGTCCGGCCCTGGTTCCAGTACTGCGTCCCGATGTAGCCGCATGTACGGCGGGCGACGTTCATCGTGGACTGGTCGCGGTTGCCGCAGTTGGGGCACTCCCACAGGAGCTTGTCGTCCTCGTTGACGATCCGTATCTCTCCCGTGTAGCCGCACTTCTGGCAGAAGTCGCTCTTGGTGTTCAGCTCGGCGTACATGATGTTGTCGTAGATGTACTTGAGCAAGGTCATCACGGCGGGGATGTTGCCCTCCATGTTCGGGACCTCCACGTAGCTGACCGCCCCGCCCGGGGACAGCTGCTGGAACTCGCTCTCGAACTTGAGCTTGGTGAACGCGTCTATCTTCTCCGTCACGTGGACGTGGTAGGAGTTGGTGATGTAGTTCTTGTCGGTCACGCCGGGGATGATGCCGAAGCGCTTCTTCAGGCACTTGGCGAACTTGTAGGTCGTGCTCTCGAGCGGGGTGCCGTAGAGGGAGTAGTCCATGTTCTCCTCCTCCTTCCACTTCTGGCATGCGTCGTTCAGGGCGTGCATAACCCTGAGCGCGAATGGCTTGCCCTCCGGCTCGGTATGGGAGTGGCCGGTCATGTACTTGGTGCACTCGTACAGGCCCGCGTAGCCCAGCGAGATGGTGGAGTATCCGCCGTAGAGCAGCTTGTCGATCGTCTCGCCCTTCTTGAGCCTGGCGAGCGCGCCGTTCTGCCAGAGGATGGGGGCCGCGTCGCTCTTGGTCCCGATCAGGCGTTTGTGGCGGGTCTGCAGGGCGCGGTGGCAGAGCTCCAGCCTCTCGTTCATCAGCTCCCAGAACTTCTTCTCGTCCTTCTCCGAGGAGCAGGCGACATCGACGAGGTTCAGCGTGACCACCCCCTGGTTGAAGCGGCCGTAGTACTTGGGCTTGCCCGGCTTCCAGTTGCCCGCGTTCGCCACGTTGTCATAGCCGCTGCCGGTCTTGTCGGGCGTGAGGAAGGACCGGCAGCCCATGCAGGGATAGCAGTTGCCGTTGCCGTTGCCGTCCACCTTGAGCTCCAGCATCTTCTTCTCGCTGATGTAGTCGGGGACCATCCGCCGGGTCGTGCAGCGGGCGGCCAGCTCGGTGAGAGAGTAGTACTTGCTCCCGGGGATGACGTTGTCCTCCTCCAGCACGTAGATGAGCTTGGGGAACGCGGGCGTGATCCACGCGCCCGCCTCGTTCTTGACCCCCTGGTACCTCTGGCGCAGGACTTCCTCAATGACGAGCGCGAGGTCCGACTTCTCCTGCTCGTTCCGTGCCTCTCCCAGGTACATGAAGACCGTGACGAAGGGAGCCTGGCCGTTCGTCGTCATCAGGGTGATGACCTGGTACTGGATGGTCTGAACGCCGCGCTTTATCTCGTCCTTGAGCCTCTGGTTGACCATGTAGTTGAACTGGGCGTCGTCCAGGCTCAGGTGGGTCGCCTCCGCCATCTCGCGGATTTCCTTCTTGAACTTCTCGCGGCTGACCTCGACGAAGGGAGCGAGGTGGGCGAGGGAGATGGACTGGCCGCCGTACTGGCACGAGGCCACCTGCGCGATAATCTGCGTCGCGATGTTGCATGCCGTGGAGAAGGAGTGGGGGCGGTCTATCTTGGTGCCGCTGATGACGGTTCCGTTCTGCAGCATGTCCTCCAGGTTCACGAGGTCGCAGTTGTGCATGTGCTGGGCAAAGTAGTCGGCGTCGTGGAAGTGGATGATTCCCGCCGCATGAGCCTCCGCGATGTCCGCGTCCAGGAGGAATCGCCGGGTGATGTCCTTGCTGACCTCGCCGGCCATATAGTCGCGCTGGACGGAGACGACTGTCGGGTTCTTGTTGGAGTTCTCCTGCTTGACCTCCTCGTTGTTCTCCTCGATGAGGCTCAGGATTTGCTTGTCGGTCGTGTTCTCGCGCAGCAGCTTGTGATGGTAGCGGTAGGTGATGTAGAGCTTGGCGACCTCGTAGGCCCCCCGCTCCATGATCCCGGTCTCCACCAGGTCCTGTATGTCCTCCACGCTGAGGGCGTGCCCCTCCTTGTGGCATTCTATCTCTATGTCATCGGCAATCGATCCAATCTGGGCAGAGGAGAGCCTGTCGGACTCCTTGACCCTGACGTTCGCTTTCTCGATCGCCCTTACAATCTTCCGCCTGTCAAAAAGAACTTCCGCACCGCTCCTCTTGATGATGTTCATCCGCATTCCTCGTATAGGTAAAAACATTTTCCACAAGCTATCTGCTTGCAGTGATTAAATTTGTATAGTTATCCACACGCTATATATATGGGTATATGCCGTGCGGACATAAATAATTCTACTAGCTATAGCGGTGTTGGTCAAGGGGGAACAGGACGGATTTGGCAGGGGGAAGGAAGGCTACAGGGCCTGCCTGCGGCGCTCGTAGAGGATGATCCCGGCGGCGACGGAGACGTTCAGGCTGTCTATCCTGCCGCAGGTGGGGATGGAGACTATCTGGTCGCAGGCCTCCTCAAGCAGGCGCGAGATGCCCGAGCCCTCGCTGCCCATCACGATGCAGGTCCTGGCGGCGAAACTGACCTGCTGGATCGGAGTGCCGCCCATGTCCGCGCCATATATCCAGAAGCCCGCCTCCTTGAGCTGTCCCGCGGCCCGGGCGAGGTTCGTCACGACCGCGACGGGGATGTATGCGCTCGCCCCCGCGCTGGCACGGGCTATGACCTCGTTGTCCTGTATGTTCGACGCGCTCCGCCTTTCCCCGGTGACGAGCAGGCAGGCACCGAGCTGGTCGCAGCTGCGCAGGACGGCACCGACGTTGTGGGGGTCGGTCACCCCGTCCAGGATGACGACGGTCGCCTCCTCAGGACAGGCGGAGAGCCACTGGTCCAGCTGGACGATGTTTCCGGCCCGCTCTTTTTCCCCGTCCACGAGCAGGATGATCCCCCGGTGGTCCTGGGCTTCCTGAGGCAGGGAGCGGACCTGCTCGTCAAGGGTCCTGTCGTCTGCCTGTTCGCAGGGAACGCCGTACTCCTTGGCGAGAGAGAGGATTTTCTTTACCCTAGGTCCTGCCTTGCCGTAAAGGATGCGGAGCTGAACGGAATGCCTCTTTTCCGCACCGTATCGGCGCAGGCGCTCTTCTACGGCGTGGAAGCCGGTATAACGGGACTGCATGGCCGTGAATCAGTCGTCCTTGTTTTCGGTAAACACAAGCATATATATAGAAGGAAGCTTGTCGCCGAGCGAGAAGCGGGTTATCGCGACGGTGTTGCCGTTCTTGCAGGTATAGAGGGAGACCGGCATTATCTCGGACTCCTCGGTCAGCATCAGGCCGTACTTCTCGATCAGGTCCTGCTCGTGGTTCAGGCTCGTCATCTCGGCCTCGGTGCCGCTGTTGTACTTCAGGTCGAACAGGCCCAGGTAGAGCTTGTCGTCCTGAAAGCGGAGCTCTATCTTGCCCCCCTTCATGCCGCCGTACTTGCCTCCGGTGAACGAGATGGTTCCCCGGTCCTTGTTGGTCTGGTTGTGACTCCAGCCGCTCGCCTCCATAAGGTCAAGGGATCTCTCCATCGAAGTCCCGAAGGGAATCCCGCAGAAGCCCTTGATGTCATCCGCGAACGACAGCGAAATCCCCGCAAAAAACAAAAGCACAATAAGAACTGAAACTTTTCGCACACATTCCTCCTCTTTTTAAACTTTATATATCGTAGCCCCTCTCTCTTAAACTCCCCTGGCCCGTCAAGGTAACAGGCAGAGGTGATTTTATTATCAGAATCAGAACAAGCCTGTAATGACGCCGTTATCGTCCACGTCGATGTTCAGGGCGGACGGGGCCTTGGGCAGGCCGGGCATGTCCATTATGTCCCCTGCGAAAGCGACGACGAATCCTGCCCCCGAATAAAGCTGCACGTCGCGGACCGGGAAGGCGTAACCGGACGGTGCGCCCAGCAGGGCCTTGTCGTGCGATATGGAGTTCTGCGTCTTCGCCATGCAGACGGGCAGGTTGCCGTAGCCCGCCTCCTCATAGGACCTGAGCTTCTTGACAGCCTTGCCGTCGAACTCCACGCTGCCCGCCCGGTAGATTTCCTTCGCAAGAGTCTCTATCTTGTCCTTGAGGGGCATGTCGAGCGGGTAGACGGGCTTGAATTCATTCGCCTCGTCCGCTATCTCCGCAACTTTGCGGGCAAGCTCCTCCGCGCCCGCGCCTCCCTTGCCCCAGCCCTCGCACAGGACGGCGGCGGAACCGGCACTGGCAGCGAGCTCCTTCACCTTGGCAAGCTCCGCCTCGGAGTCGGTCACGAAGCGGTTGACGGCGAGGACCGTCCTGACCCCGAACTTGGCCATGTTCTCTATGTGGACGCGGACGTTCGCGAATCCCTTCTCCAGAACGGCGACGTTCTCTGCGGAAAGGTCAGCCTTGGCGACACCGCCGTGCATCTTGAGCGCGCGGGCGGTCACGACGATGACGGCAGCATCGGGGGAAATGCCGTTCAGCCTGCACTTGATGTCCATGAACTTCTCCGCGCCCAGGTCTGCGGCGAAGCCCGCCTCGGTCACAGCGTAGTCGCCCAGCGCGAGGGCGGCGAGGGTCGCGTTTATGGAGTTGCAGCCGTGGGCGATGTTGGCGAAGGGGCCTCCGTGGATGAAGGCGGGCGTGTGCTCGAGCGTCTGCACCAGGTTTGGCCGGATGGCGTCCTTGAGCAGGGCGGCGACGGCCCCGGTACAGCCCAGCTGGCCGAATGTGACGGCCTTCTTGTCGTATGTCTCGCCTATCGTGATGCGGGAAATCCTCTCCTTGAGCTCGCCGATCGTCCTGGAAAGGCAGACAATCGCCATTATCTCGCTCGCGACGGAAATCTGGAAGTGGCTCTCGCGGGGAACCCCGTCCACGCGGCTTCCCAGGCCGATTATGACGTTGCGGAGGGCGCGGTCGTTCAGGTCAACGCAGCGCTTCCAGCTTATGCTGCGCGGGTCTATGCCAAGGGGGTTGCCCTGTTGCAGGGAGTTGTCGATGAGGGCGGCCATCAGGTTGTTGGCAGCGGTGATCGCATGGATGTCCCCGGTGAAGTGCAGGTTGATGTCCTCCATCGGGACGACCTGGGCATAGCCGCCCCCGCAGGCACCACCCTTCACGCCAAAGCAGGGGCCGAGCGACGGTTCCCTGAGCGCGATGACAGACT
>JAFSSU010000257.1 GCA_017450845.1 Treponema sp. | reverse complement strand
GAGCTTCCCGCCCGGAAGAGGAAGGCCCTGCTCATGACGCTCTATGCCCTGTCGTTCATAGAGGGGCTCACGAGCATCCGCTACGTCTTCGTCATAGTGCTGCCCCTCGCGGCGGTCAGCGCATGGCAGGCGGCGGCGGGGACTATGGGGGAGGGCAGGCCCCTCACGGCAGGGGCCCTGCTCTCTGACCGCAAGGGCCGCCTTTCCCTGCTCTCCCTGCTTGCTGCGGGCGCGGGCTACGTCCTGAATTCGACCCTGCTCAGGAAGCTCTACAGCTTCTCGATATGGTACGAGACGGCGTTCGGCAAGCTGGGGGACCTGAGCGCCAAGCGGCTGCACGACGACCTCCTCCTCCTGATGGGCTACAACGAGCAGGTCTCCGTCCTGTCCCCTGCGGGCATCACGAACATGCTCCTCTACGCCTTCCTCGCCCTGCTGCTTTTCCTCCTCGCCCGCTTCCTGCTCGGGGACCGGCAGGGATACGGCGGGAGGCAGTCCTTCTACATCCTCTTCTGCCTGGCGGGCACCGCCATCACGGGCTTCCTCTACCTGCACGTCAAGTACATCGCCCGCTACTTCATACTCGCCCTCGCCCTGCTTCCCCCCGCCGCCGCCGTCATCGCGGAGGGGGAGGGAGCCCCGGGCCTGAGGCTCCCCCGCCGCCTGCTCGCGCTGACGGGGGCCGTGTTCGCCCTGACCGGCAGCTTCACGACGCTCGCCGCGACGTTCAGCTCCGACGTGAACGCGGGGCTTGCCGGGGTCATATCCTTCCTGGAGGACTCCGGGATGGACTTCGGCTACTCCGTCACCCCCTATTCCAGCCGCCTCGCCTTCATGACGGACGGCAGGATCGACTTCGCGACGGTGGACGCGGAGGAGGAGGAGGGCGGCTTCGTCCTCCCGGAGGAGTTCGCCCCCTGCCTCTTCCTGTCCCCGAAACGTTACTATGAGGAATCATTTCGTTTTGGAAAAAAATGCTTCTTTATGGTAGACTATGGTACATGGGAGCTCTCGCGGGACAATGCCGTGTTCGCCGCGGGGGACCTGGCCTATGACGACGGGGTCTACAGGGTCTACGCCTACCCCTCGCCCGGGGCATTCAGGAGGAGCTTTGGAAAATGAGCGAGAAGCTTAGGAAAAAGAGACGGAGGCTGCTCAAGGGCCTGAAGCGCGGGCTGAGGAACCCCTTCACCTACCTGATGATCCTGATCATCGGGATGCTGGTGCTCTCCACCTACGTGGTCTACAAGACGGAGACCAAGACGGACTCCGGCATAACGGGCATGTTCGACGCGGTGTGGCACACGATCGTCGCGGTAGTCGCGGCCTACTACGACTTCTACGTCAAGTCGGTGCCGGGCCGCCTCGCCTCGCTGGTGCTGCTGCTTTTGGGAATGGCGTTCTGGGCGGTCATAATCGGAAAGATTACCTCGGCGATCATGGACATTCAGTCAAAGAACAACAAAGGATTAAAGAAGATAAGGCGTATGAAAGGACATTTTTTGCTTTGCGGCTGGAGGAGAGGCTTCGAGCGGCTCCTGGAGACGGTGATGCGGTCCAACCCGGACATCACCCCCGACATGATCATCCTGGTGAACAACGCCCCCTCACAGCAGGTGGAGCAGCTCAAGGAGGACTCCCGTTTCAGCGGCGTCAAGTACGTCGCCGGTGACTTCTCCGACGCGGAGACCCTCAAGCGCGCCCACATCGACACGGCGGGCCGCGTCCTCGTCATAGCGGACCCGGGCACGGGCAAGTCCTCCTCGATGGAGATAGACTCCCGCACCGTCCTTGCCGTCCTGACGATGAAGAACCTGAACCCGTCGGTCTACATCTCCGCCGAGCTCCTGGACGAGAAGCTCGCCGACCACCTGAGGCTCGCCCACTGCGACGAGATAATCCTGACCCAGGAGTACGAGCACAGCCTGCTCGCGACGGCCTCGAGCGGCCAGGGCTACAGCAACGTCATCAAGTCGCTGATCAGCGACGACTCCGACACGGGGATCGTCGTCGCCTCCTTCCCGCAGGGCTACGAGGGCAAGAGCTACGGGGACCTGGAGTCCTACTACGGCAAGCAGGGGGAGTCCAGGATTCTGGTCGGCCTGCTGCTCAACGGGGACGGCCACCGCAACGAGCCCCTGCTCACTCCGGCGGCATCCTACGTCATCCCCAGGAACGCAAAGTCCATCCTGGTCTGCGCGAACGGAAACGCCCGGGAGGCAGCGGAGAGAAGATGAGCAGAAAGAAAGACGGAAAGCAGAGGCACTTCCTGCACGCGCTGAAGGTCCTGCTCAAGACGCCCTCGACATACGCATACCTAGCGATCCTCCTCCTGATCGTGTGCATGGCGGCGGTCGTCTACCACGTCGAGACCAAGACGGGAAGCGGAATAGAGACCAAGTTCGACACCTTCTATTTCATGTGCGTCGCCGTGTTCGCGGGCTACTTCGAGTACGTGTGCGAGTCGCTTCCGGGACGTGCCGCGGCAATCACGCTGCTGATTACCGGCACCTTCTTCTTCAGCTACATACGGGGTAACATCACGGCCCTGTTCGTGGACATTCAGGAAAAAAAGGACAAAGGATTGAAAACGATGAAGGATATGAACGGACATTTTATCATCTGCGGGTGGAGGCCGGGATTCGAGAAAATCCTCAGGACCGTCCTCAAGGCGAACCCCGACATAAGCACGGACATGATCGTCCTGATAAACGAGGCCCCCGAGCAGATGCAGCAGCTCAAGAGCCATGACTCCTACAAGGACATAAGCTACGTGGCTGGCGACTTCACGGACGAGTCCACGCTCAGGCGCGCCTGCATAAAGGGGGCTGAGCGCATCCTCGTCATCTCCGACAAGTCCAGGGACTACTCGGAGCTTGAGGTGGACTCCCGCACCGTCCTCGCCGTCCTGACGATAGAGAACCTGAACCCGGGCCTCTACGTGGTCGCGGAGCTGATGAGCCCCAAGTTCGAGAAGCACCTGAAGCTGGCCCACTGCGACGAGATAATCCTGACCCAGGACTACGAGCAGGCCCTGCTCGCGACCGCGTCGAGCGGCCAGGGCTACAGCCACGTCATAAGCACGCTGATAAGCAGCAACGACGCGAGCTCAGGCATACTGATCGGTGACATCCCCCATGAGTTCATAGGGAAGACCTACGGCGAGCTCAAGGCGTACGAGGCCGACAAGCGCGAGCAGCACGGGCTCCTCATCGGCGTGCTGCTGAACTCCGGCAACTTCCACCACCGGCGGACGGAGGCCCTGCGCGAGGCGCAGAAGAACCCGGACATCAGCAAGATAATCGACAACCTGCAGAAGGTCAAGCTGCTCAAGAGCAACGAGCCGCTGCTTGCCCCGGCCTCCGCTTTCGTCATTCCCAGGCATTCCAAGGCGATATTCGTGCGCGGCAAGGCAAACTAAGGGGGTACGGCTATGGAAAAGAAGAACTTTGAGGACATACTGCCCAAGCTCGTCAAGATACCGCTCTTCTCGGACTTTGACCCGGCGAAGGCGGAGGACAAGGCAATCCTTGAGCAGCTGTACGAGGGAATCGGGATAAAGACCTTCAAGCCCGGTCAGGTGATAATAAAGGAGGGCGACGTCGGAGACGAGTTCTACATCCTCTACTCCGGCTCGGTGCACATCTCCAGGGACACCCCTGCGGGCGACTCGATCGCCCTCGCCGACCTGAACGCGAGCATGAACATCTTCTTCGGCGAGACCGCCCTGATCAGCAACGACACGAGGAGCGCGACCGTCACCGCCAACGAGGAGTGCAGGGTTCTCGTCCTGACCAGCAGGAAGTTCCACGAGCTCTGCCGGAAGCAGAGCCTCCTGGGCTACAGGGTCATGCACAAGCTGGCCCAGCGGATGATCAACACGATAAGCCAGACCAACAAGGACAAGGCCCTGCTCTACCAGGCCCTCTTCAACGAGATAGCCGGGAACTAGCCTGTTTCCATCGTCCTGAAAGCTTTTCGGGGCTCCCCTGAACGGCTTTTCAGGCCCCTCCTGAACGGCTTTTCAGGTCCTTCCTGAAAGCTTTTCAGGTCTCCCCTGAAAGCTTTTCAGGTCCTTCCTGAACGGCCGTTATGTCCCGTCCGGAACTAACGCTTCATCGCCTCCAGCAGGCCTGCGAGCACTCCCTTCATCCGCCCGTCGCTGATTCCGAAGTCCATCTTCCGGTAGCTCCAGGCGGCGCGGCCTATGCCGCACTCGGCGAATGCCTCGTTGATGTCCCTGTACCAGGCGAGCGTGTCCTCCGGGGCCGCGCGGTCGATCACGCCGTACTCGCCGCAGTAGAGGGCGACTCCCCTCTCCTCGCAGACCTTTATCCCCGCCTGCCACTTCCTGACGAAGAAATCCTTGTCATAGCGCCGGGACTCGTCGTCCGCGGGGGTCGCGAAGTCCGTGAGCCCCAGGCTCCGCGCCGCATCGTTGTGCCGGGCGAATGTCAGGGGGTAGCCCAGGCGGAAGTCCCCCGGCATGCCCGGGACCCAGTATGCCCCCTGGTGCGTGAACAGGAGGGGGTCGTAGCAGTGGAAGTTGTAGACGATGTTCCCGTCGGCGGGCGGGTCCAGGTCCTTGAGCGCGTCGATCGAGTTGTTCCAGTAGCCGCCGATCAGGATTTTTATCGCGGGCGAATGTTTCCTGATTATCCTGACGGCATTCGCCGCGATCTTGTTCCAGGCCCCGCTGTAGGAGGGGGAGGTGACCTCGTTCAGGAGCTCGAAGGCGAGCATGTCCTCGTTCCTGGCGAAACGCCGCGCGAACTCCTCCCAGAGCGCGTAGAAGTGCCCCTGAAGCTTCTCCTCGGCGAAGAAGTTGTTCTTGTCCGATTCCGCGTCGAACGAGTAGCCCAGGGTCTTGTGCAGGTCCAGGATGAGCCTCAGCCCGTTCTTCCTGGCCCAGGCGATGGCGTTCTCCACGTAACCGAAGCCTTCCTCGATGAGCGAGCCGTCCTCTTTCTGGAAAACCTGCCAGTCCACGGGCAGGCGGACGTGGTCCAGGCCCCAGCCCGCGACGGCGGCGAAGTCTTCTTCTCCTATGAAGCTCCCGTAATGCTCCCGCGTGTACTCGGAGCACTGCGAGAGCCAGCCCCCGAAGTCGACTCCCTTCTCGTATCCTTCGAATCTCTTCATGCGTACCCCGGCTTTCCCCTATTTCTTGCCCTGCCCGTAGTAGGCGTTGGGCCCGTGCTTCCTCTGGTAGTGCTTGTCAACGATGTAGGCGGGGAGGGGCCTGGCGGAGGGGTCGAGCAGCAGGGTGTTCAGGGCCATCTTGCTGACCTCCTCCAGTACGGCGGCGTTGTAGACCGCCTTGTCCGCAGTTCCTCCCCAGCAGAAGGGGCCGTGGCCGCCGACGAGCACCATGTTCACCTCGGCGGGGTTAAGCTTGAGCGAGCGGAAGTGGCTCACGATGAGGTTGCCGGTCTCCCTCTCGTAGTCGTTCCTGACCGCCTGCTCGGACAGGTAGGGGGTGCAGGGGACCTCGGTCTGGATGTGGTCGGCGTGGGTCGTCCCGAAGAGGGGGACGGGCCTGACGGCCTGCGCCCAGCTGACCGCGTATGTCGAGTGCGTGTGGATGATGCCGTTTATGGCGGCCCCGTCCTTGACGGCGAACTCCTTGTAGAGCACGACGTGGGTCGGCGTGTCTGACGAGGGGCGGAGGCTCCCGTCCACGACCTTGCCCTCCAGGTCCACGACGACCATGCTCTCCGGGCTGAGGTCCGGGTAGGGGACCCCGGACGGCTTTATGGCGAACACGCCCGCCGCCTTGTCGAAGGCGGACACGTTGCCCCAGGTGTAGAGCGCGAGCTGCTGCGCCGGTATCTGCATGTTGGCCTCGTAGGCCTCCTCGCGTATCGTCTTGTATTCCATTCTGTTCCTCCGCTATTAGTCCAGGTTGTCCACGGCGGCCCGCTCCACCGGCAGGGCCTTCTTGTAGTTGGCGAAGAAGGCGTTGAAGCCGTCGATGTCCGCCTTGTCCGGCTGCACGGTCTGCACCTTCGCGGAGGCGAAGGCGTTCTTGTTCAGCCAGTCGGGGAGAGGCTGCTTCTTTGCCCCTCCGTCCAGGGTGAAGGCGGCGAGCAGGGCCATGCCCCAGGGGCCGCCCTCACCCGCCGTGCTGAGCGCGCTGACCGGCGTGTGCATCGCCGCCGCCATGACGGGGAGGCCGACGCCCGCCGTCTTGAAGAAGCCGCCGTGACCGGTCAGCCTGTCCAGCCTGACCTTCTCCTCGTCGAAGAGGATGTCCATTCCCGTGCGCAATGCGCCCAGGGCCGTGAAAAGCTGGGCGCGGATGAAGTTTGCGAGCGTGAAATTCGCCTTCTGCGTCCTGACGAAGAGCGGGCGGCCTGACTCCATGCCTGTCATGCTCTCGCCCGAGATGTAGTTGAAGGGGATGAGCCCGCCGCAGTCCTTGTCGCCCTTGAGGGCCAGCTCGAGCAGGGTGTCGTAGAGCTTGCCCTTGGAGAAGTCAGCGCCGAGCGTCCTGGCCGCGTCGCCGAAGAGCTTTATCCACTTGTCGTACTCGCCCGTGCAGTTGTTGGCGTGGGCCATGGCGGCGGGCTTGCCGTCCGGCGTGGACACGATGTCTATCTTGCCGGAGTAGGACTTGGAGAGGGCCTTCTCCAGGACGACCATCGCGAAGACGGAGGTCCCGGCGGAGACGTTGCCCGTGCGGGCGGCGACGGAGTTGGTCGCGACCATGCCCGTTCCCGCGTCTCCTTCCGGAGGGGCCATCAGCGCGCCCGGCTCCAGCTCGCCAGTCGGGTCGAGCCACTTGGCTCCCTCCGCTGTCAGGCGGCCTGCGTCCGCGCCGGCGGGCAGGACCTTGGGGAACAGGTCGGAGAGCTTCCAGGAAAATTTCTTGTCCGCGATAAGCTCGTCGAACATGCGGACGAACTGGGCGTTGAAATCGCCGGTCTTGTCGTCTATGGGGAACATGCCGGACGCGTCTCCCACGCCGAGCACCTTCTCGCCTGACAGCATCCAGTGGGCGTAGCCCGCGAGCGTCGTGAAGAAGCTCACGTCCTTGACGTGCGCCTCGCCGTTCAGGACGGCCTGGTAGAGGTGGGCAATGCTCCATCTCTCAGGGATGGGGTAGTCGAACAGGTCGGAGAGCTTCCTGCTCGCCTGGCCGGTGATCGTGTTGCGCCAGGTGCGGAAGGGGACGAGGAGCTTGCCGCCCTTGTCGAACGCGAGGTAGCCGTGCATCATCGCGCTGATTCCCATGGCCGCCAGCTTGGTCATCCTGACCCCGTACTTGTCCTGCACGTCCTTCTTCAGGTTGGCGAAGGCCGTCGTTATGCCCGTGTGAATCTCGTCGAGCGAGTAGGTCCACACCCCGTCCACAAGGGAGTTCTCCCAGTCAAAGGCCCCGGACGCCACGGGCGCGCAGGTGCCGTCAATGAGGACGGCCTTTATCCTCGTGGAGCCGAACTCAATCCCGACCACAGCCTTTCCGGCGGAAATCTCATCTTTCGTCATTTGCAAAACCCCTTCCATAAATCGCGGGACCCCGCCGGAGATGCGGCGCGGCCTCCCGTGTCCTTATATTATTGAACGACTTCGGCAAAAAAGCAAGGGGCAAATCGGTTTTTTACAGTTTTTATCGATTATGTTTGATATGAACGGGCGGGGGAGGGGCGGCGGCCCCGTCCCCCCGGGATTCCGGGGCCCTGCGCCTCAGCGCGTGAGCGTCCGCACGTGCCCCTCCAGCCGTATGTCCCGCGTGAGGCCGTCGTCCTCGTAGAGTCCGTAGCTTTCGCCCGTCCCCACGAGGCTCAGGCGCGACGTGTCCAGGCTCCCCGTGTCCTTGGCGGGGGCGCAGAGGGGGACGAGCCTGCCCTTCCTGACGAAGAAGGTCACGCTGTCGAGCGGCACGTATATGTAGTAGGAGCCCTTGGCCATCTCCTGCGTCCTTATCTTGCCCCGCCGCCAGCTGACCCTCGTCATGTCCTCGGGCAGGTAGACGTAGCGGCCCCGCGCGTTCTCCTCGCAGACCGGCGCGACCAGGAGGCCCTCGCCGGCAAGGAGCTCGTCCTCGCATCTGAGGGCCCTGTCGTCGCCGGGGAAATCGAATCCGAGAGGGCGGAGGAACATCCCCCCGGACAGGGCCGCCTTGACGAACTCGCTGTAGATGTAGGGGAGCAGGGCATAGCGCAGCTCGAGCACGCTCCTGTAGTCCTCCGTGTCCCCGAATGCGTAGAACTCCTGCCTCCTGGTGTCCCACGCGCTGTGGTTCCGCATGAGCGGCGTGAACACCCCGAACGCGAGCCAGCGCAAGAGCAGCTCGCGCGTCGTGGACCCTCCGAAGCCGCCTATGTCCGCCCCGGAGTAGAGGAAGCCCGCCATGTTGAGCGAGGGCAGCATCCTGACCTCCTGCCTCAGGTGTTCCCAGGTCGCGGAGTTGTCCCCCGTCCAGATTCCCCCGTAGCGGTGCGCTCCTATGCATGAGGCCCGACTGTAGAGGAGCATCCGCTTGTCCGGCGAGATTTTCCGCAGGGCGAGGGCCGCGGACCGTGTCATGAGGGAGCCGTAGATGTTGTGCACCTTGTCGTGGCGTATCCTCGTGACCCTGCCGTCCTCCCCCCTGAGCTCGTGGTAGAATCTCTGGTAGTCGTCCAGGCGGTTGAACGTGCTGCCGCTCAGGGGCGTGAACTGGAAGAAGGAGTCCACGTCCAGCCTCTTTCCCTCGAACGCCTTTATCTTTTCGAAGACCTCCCTGATGGACTCGTCGGAGTAGAACATCGCGGGCTCGTTCATGTCGTTCCAGAAGCCCTCGATTCCCTGGTCGGTCAGCGCCTTGTACTTGGAGCCGAACCATTCCGACGCGTCCTCCCGCATGAAGTCGGTGAAGTGCGAGCGGCCCGGCCAGACCCCCGCGGCGAAGGGGCTGCCGTCCTCCTTCCTGCAGAAGTATCCTTCCCGCATCCCCTCGTCGTAGGCTTCGTAGCCCTCCTCGGCCTTTATCCCCGCGTCGATTATCGGGACCAGGCGGATCCCGTCCTCCTTGAGCTTTCGGGAAAGGCCCGCGAGGTCGGGGAATTTTGCCTTGTCCACGGTGAAGTCCTTGTAGCTCTCCATGTAGTCTATGTCCATGCAGACCGCGTCCAGGGGCAGGCCCGCCTTGCGGTAGCCCGCAACGACCTCGCGGATGTCCTGCTCCGTCCTGTAGCCCCAGCGGCTCTGCTGCAGGCCGAACGCCCATCTCGGCGGGATGTAGCTTTGTCCTATGAGGGCGCGGAACTGGCGGACCACGTCGTTCAGGACGCTTGCGTCCCCCCGCGCGTCCGCATCGTCAGGGCGTATCGCGTAGAGGACGATCCCCGTGTCCTCGGACGTGACCTCGACGGTGTCCTTCTCCGTGCAGCCTATGTCGAATGTCACCCGCGACGCGCTGTCGAAGAACAGGGCCTCGCACGAGCCGTCCCGGGGGCCGTATATGATGATGAGGTTGTGCGCCCCGTACATGGAGGGGGTGAACTCGCCCTGGTTGGGCACGTCGGAGCACCAGCTGACGTAGCGGAAGCCCCGCTTGTTTATCCCGTGCATGTTCTCGCCCAGGCCGAACACCATGTCGTCGTCCCGCAGCGTGCGCCGCCATGCGAAAGGCCATCCGTCCTCCCTGGTCCCGTCCATGGCGGCGGTGACCGCGCCGGTCTCGACCGGGTTCCCGTATATTCGTTTCTCAATCATGGGTATGATTATAGTACTGGAAAGCCCGGCGCGCTAGTGGTATAATTCAGAAGAAAATATGACGAAAGTGCTTGTCAACGAATACTCCGGGCATCCTCCCAAGGAGAGGGGCATCCCCGGCTCGCAGGAGAAAATCCAGCGGGGGACGGTGCCCTTCCCCATACAGTACTACCTGAACAACACCGCGGACCCCCGCTACGACCTGCCCGTCATGTGGCACACGGAGTTCGAGCTCATACACGTCATGTCCGGGACGTACAACATCTTCCTCCGCGACCATGAGGCCGCCCTGGAGAAGGACGACGTCTGCTTCATCCCCGGCAGGGTGCTGCACGGGGACGCGGAGCGGAGGGGGGCCGCCCTCTACGAGTCCGTCGTGTTCGACATGGACATGCTGCGCCTGAGGAGCTACTACCCGGACGACTTCATCTCCGCCGTCGTCGGCGGGAGCGTCCTGGTCGACGACGTGATACCGCACGCGAACGAGCGGGTCCTCTCCGTCGTCCGGGATCTTTTCGGGGCGATGAAGGTCCGCGGGGAGGGCTTCGAGTTCTCCGTAACGGCGGGCCTCTTCCTCCTGTTCGGGGAGATAAAGAGGCAGCGGCTCTACGTGCAGAAGAAGTCCCTGTCGGCGGGAAGGCTCAGGCAGGAGGAGCAGATGGAGGCGGTGATAGGGTTCATAAAGAAGGAGTACAGCGGGAACATCACGCTGGAGGACATGGCGGCGAGGGCGAACCTGTCGCCCAAGTACTTCTGCCGCCTCTTCAAGGACTCGACGGGTCGGTCGCCCATAGAGTACCTCAACTGGTTCCGGGTGAACATGGCGTGCACCCGGCTGCGCGGAAGCCAGGACAAGATGGTCGACATAGCCTACGAATGCGGCTTCAACGACTTCAGCTACTTCATAAAGATTTTCCGCCGCTACAAGGGGATAACGCCCCTCAAGTACCGGAACTCCGCGACGGAGCGGGCGGAGCCGGCAAGGCCCTGAGCCGCGCCGCATGGCATGGCCCGGGGCCCGCGCGGACCTTACTCGTTCACGGCCTCGGGGAGGGCTTCCGTGCCGCCCTCGGCGAGCTCCTTCTCGTAGCGCTTCTCGCAGAACTTGCAGATAGTTCCCTTGCCGGAGTCGATGGCCTCCTGGGCGGTCCCGGTCATCAGGGTCTCGGTCTGGTTCAGGGCCTGGCAGTCCTCGTAGAGGTGGAACTTCTTCCCGTGCTCGGTCCAGTACACGACGCTCCCCGCGTTGGCCTCGGCGACGGCCTCCTGCGACAGGGGGTTCCAGTCGTAGCTGGAGAGCCCGCACACCAGCATGAGGACGGCGGCGACGGCGGTGCCGATCGCCTTGGTCTTCTTGTCGGCCTTCTCGTCCTTGAGCAGGATGATGATGAAGGGGATGAACGCAACCGCGCTGACCAGCACGCCCATGTTGTTCCACAGCCAGAACTTGAGCGCGTTCTTCTGGGAGGCGGGGTCGATGTGGTTGGCTTTCTTCCACAGCGTGGATCCTATGATGACGCAGACCGCGTCCACGACCAGGGCGGCGATGGCCTTGTAAAGCGGCTCGATCTGGGGAAGGACGAGCAGCTTCTCCAGGAACAGGGCTATTGCGAGCACCTCGAACACGACCGCGACCAGCCACAGGATGACGGCCCCGACGCGGAGGCCGGTCGCGTTGCCTGTCTGCTGGACGGCGGCTCCGGGCTTGGCGGCGGGCCTCGTGCCCGGCTTCACGGTCTGGCCCGTGGAGGCCGACACTATCTTGTGCTCCTTCTTGGGCTTCTTCTCTTCTGCCATATAAAACTCCTTAAAGGCGTAGAATTACGTAGGGCTATTCTATAGCATTTCGCGGGATTCCTCAAGTCGATTGGCCTTGTAACAAAATACAGGAAGTCAAGCAAGCCTCTGCCGGAGGCTTCCCCTTTCTCCCGAATTTCCTTATAATCGGGCTATGTCCAGCTTCATCAGGCGGCCGTTCCGCTATTCGTTCCGCAACGCGACCCTCATCCTCATAGCCGTCAACGCGGCGGCCTTCCTCCTGACGAGCATCGCGCCCCGGCTGGAGGCCCTGCTGTCGATGAACGTCGTCATGGTCGTCCGTTACCGCTGCTTCTGGCAGCCCGTGACCTACATGTTCACCCACGCGTCCGCGAGGCACCTCTTCTTCAACATGCTCGGCCTCCTCTTCTTCGGCCTGCCGGTGGAGAGGACCGTCGGCAGCAAGGAGTTCCTCCTGCTCTATTTTTTCTGCGGGATAATGGACGGGCTCGTCTCGCTCGCCTTCTACTGCGTCGTGGGCGGGTACGGGGTATTCCTGCTGGGGGCTTCCGGGGCGGTATACTCCCTGCTTCTGGCCTACGCCGTCATCTTTCCCCGGAGCCGTATATTCGTCTTCGGCCTCATACCCCTCCCCGCTCCCGTCCTGGTCGCCCTCTACGCCGCCATCGAATTCCTGAGCCAGTTCTCGGCGGACGGCACCGCCCACTTCACGCACCTGACAGGCTTCGCCCTCGCCTGGCTCTACCTCCGCGTCCGCATGGGGCTCAGTCCGCTCAAAATATGGAAGGATGCCTGGCGGGGATTCTGACAGCTTCCGCGGGGGGGGGAAGGCCGGACGGGAGTCTTACCAAAAGTCCCGGATTGTGCTATACTGCCCGTATGGAACGGCTGACCTACACGCTCATGAACAGGGAGACTCCCCTCTGCGACTTCATCATCGAAGGCGAGGGCGAGCTGGAGCTGTGCAAGATCACGAAGGAGCGCGGAAAGCTGCCCTTCTGGTGCGAGGACGTCGACTCTTGGGCCGCGAACAGGAGCGCGGCAAAACACCGGGAGCACGTGAACAAAATCCTGGAGATGTGCGGGGGCAAGACCAAGAGCGGTTTCATCGCGCTGACCCACTGCCTCTCGCTGACCGACACGCTCTGGGTAAAAAGTGACCGTGAGGACGTGAGCTGGACGCAGGTCAACCTCTACGAGAACAACTTTGACGAGGTCGTATCCAAACTCTCCTTCGACGGCAACGGGCTTTTCGGCATCCAGATGTCCACGACTTCCCCCGAGCTGACGACGGACGGGGCATACGACAAGTGCTGGCTGAACGAAGCGGACGGAATCCACCTGATAAAGACCGGAAGCGAGGGGGGCAGGAACACGGGCCTTGAACCCTACGGGGAAGTCCTCGCAAGCCAGGTCTTCGAGCGGCTCTGCGATTCAGTCACCTACACGCTCAGGAAATATGACGGCAGGGTTGTCTCGGACTGCAAGCTCTTCACCTCGCAGGAATTCGGATACCGCCCTATCGCGCTGTTCTACAAGGATAAGCTGACCCTCCCAAGGCTGATTGAAATTTACCGGGAGGCGGGATGCGAGGACGCGTTCCGCCGCATGGTCGTCGCCGACTGCATCACGCTCAACTGCGACCGGCATTTCGGCAACTTCGGCTTCCTCGTCAACAACGAGACGTTCGAGCGGGGAGTGCTGAATCCCTGCTTTGACTTCAACATGGCCTTCGTCCCCTTCGCTGAGGAAGGATTCGACTTCGGCAAGCCTGAGCTGGACTTTGACGGATACCTCTCACAGCGCGGCCCCGTCATCGGAAGCGACTACGTTGCCCCCGCCCGCGCCATCCTCACGCCGGAAATACGGAAGTGCGTCGAGGAAATCCGCGAGATAGCGCTCACCGTCCCCTGCGACCGGAAGTTCACGGAGAAGCGGCTCGCGCAGATGAACATGATAAAGAACGTCCAGTGCGAGCGCATCCTGGGCTTCGATGCCCGCTGGGAGTTTTAAGGACAAAAGGAGGGCCGCAGCCCTCTTTATTCATGTGAGCGGAGACAGTTATCGATTCCCCAAAATCGTGAAATCCTCCGCTCCCATGCAATAAACGATTCCTGCCCCTGATTTCTGGAGGCAGGGCAATCGTTTTACTTCGTTCATGATAGAAGCTTTTTTTTCAGAAGCAACCAGGATAATCAGCATATCTTTTTCCGGGACAATTTCTACCCCAAAGAATTTCGCATCGCCTTCTTTTGCGGTTCCTCTGGCAGAAAGGATTGTTCCTCCGCCAGCCCCGGCCTTTCTGGCTGCAGCTGTGATTGCATCGCCGATATTCTGAGGCACAATGGATACTATGGCTTTATACATTTGTTTCCCCTTCTTTAGAAATGACAGTTTTCTTTTGATTCTTGCCGCTTTCGATTTTATACATGATTCCCATAATCTGAAT
>JAFSSU010000256.1 GCA_017450845.1 Treponema sp. | reverse complement strand
TATCCATCGGGCTTGAGACCGTAAATAATCTTTCCGAGCCGATGTTGAGGATACTGGAGTGGGTGGATTACGTCTGCTTCGCCATATTCGTAGGGGAACTGATTTTCAAGGCCGTCGTGTACAACCGGCATTTCTTCGGCGAGAACAGGAAAGACGAGCTTGGCAATACCTTCCTCTTCATAAACTGTTGGAACATCTCGGACCTCATAATCGTCGTCATCTCCGCCTTCTCTGAGTTTTATGCACTACTCCGTATTTTCAGGCTGGCCCGTTCGCTCAAATTCCTCAAGGCCATCCGCTCGTTCCGGGTCGTCCGGGTCTTCAAGCTCGTCAATGAGTTCTCAAGCCTCCGCTCTATATTCAAGGGGCTCATTCGGGCAATCCCGGGCATTTTTGCGACCTTCTGCTTTCTGACGGTCTTCGCGTATGTGTACGGAATCATCGGCACGAGTATCTTCGGCGAGGAATTCCCGAAGGATTTCGGCAGCTTGGGGCTTTCCATCCTGACGCTCTGCCGGGGGCTGACTTTGGACTCCTGGTTCTCCGGCATCATGAAAGACGTGATGGAAAAATTCCCGTGGGCGTGGATTTACTTTGTCTCGTTTGCTTTTATTGCCGCATCGGTGATTATGAACGTCATCGTCGGAATAATCGTGGATTCCATGGCAAAAGTCCGGGAGCAGAGGAAAGATAACACGACCGAAGTGACGCTCGAAAAGCTTTCTGCCCAGATTGATGAGTTAAAGAGAATCGTCGAAGAGGCGAGGCGGAACGAAGATGCCGCAAAAAACAGCCCCGGCTGGTTCGGGCTGGGCGGGAAAAAGGCAAATCAGGCTGAGGTAGCCGACCACCTCGGCACAAAGCATACCGACATATAGGCTGGACTCACCCCGCAAAACGGTAGTCCCATGCCCCGTCGCCATCGCCCTTGCCGGGCGGAGGAGAAACCGCTATGAAGAAAGGAATTACTGGAAAGTCGGTTATTGTTGAAATGATAAACTCATTTTTGGCAGTAATCATACTGACCAAATGCTATCTTATCTATAAGATAGTGTGGGGCCTTAGGGCTCACTTTTTGGATTGGGGTCACTATGGTGACGTCCCTATATTCTTTGGGGACACAGGATCTCGCAGTATGTCAAAAGCTGCGAGGCAATATCGGTATATTGGAATGCTAAAGTTTTATGGTGTTTCAGGTACAGCTGATCCTGATTGCGTAAATGCATTGGGACCTGAGCTTGCCTCGAAAGTAAAGCTTGTAGCTCTTCCGTATACAAAGGTTCTTGATTACGTTAGAATGCGTTTGATAGGACCCAGCAACAATACCAGCATTTGGTGGTACGGTAAAGGTGTACCATTTGTTGCAAATATGTGTCTCAAAACGAAGGACTTCTACTACGTAATTTATGACCCAACTGCAAAGTTTAGTAAGTTTTACTTCTATCATGAGATGGGTCATGTGCTTGATAATCTTGAGCATGGCGAATGGCCTGCCAACAAGTTCGCACTTGATAACGTCAAGTATGTCGCTGAAGAAGATATCTTTAGCTCATATGTAGATGCTGTCTCTTGGTGCGAGCATCTATCAGGCACCAAGCTTAGCGAGTTTGAGAAAGGTATTCTTGCAGATTACATTTATCTCTGCAGGGATTTCGACATTAAGCAGTTCTTAAAGTATTTGAATACTAAGAATGTCGACTATCTCAAAGCGATAGATGCTGAGTTTGGATACGGAGAAGCAGAGCCGTAGTCCCCTTACCCTCTCCTCCTCCTCACTTTCCGCACGAGGGACGAAAGGATTTCGTCTTTCGTGACGAGCAGCATCAAGACCCCCAGGCCGCCAAAGAGGAGGGCTGTCAGGCAGAGCGGCAGTCCGTGCGAGAAGAGACGGCCTTTCCCCGCAAAAAGGGCGAGCAGCCTGTCCCGCAAAAGCCAGACAGGAATGACCGCGATGGCGGACATGACGGCGAGCTTGAGCATATAGAGCAGGGACGAGCGGACGACCATGCCCACGTCTATGACCGGGTTCCGCCGCAGGAAGACGAAGAGAAAAATCATGTTGACCAGGCTCGCCACCGTCAGGGCAAGGGCGATTCCCGCCCCGCCAAAGCGCAGTGAAAGGGAGAATGCCAGAAGCATGTTGACGGCAAAGTTTATCAGCCCCGCGACCGTCGGGCTCTTTGTGTCCTGCTGGGCGTAGAATGCGGGGGCGACCACGCGGTTGACGGCGATGAACAGCAGGCCAGCTATGTGGAAGCTGAAGACCTCCTGTGTCATGCGGATGGAAGCCACGTCGAACCTGCCGCTCTTGAACACGAGCGTGATGATGCTCTCCTTCATTACCAGCGAGAAGAAAGTTATCGGAATCGCGATGAGCGATATAATCCTGACGGCGAGGGCCAGCATGGAGCAGAAGGAGTCCCACTGCTTTTTCTGGGCAAAACCCGTCAGGTCCGGCAGGATCAGGGTGCTGACGGTGACGGCGCAGATGCCGAGAATAAGTTCCTGCAGGCGGAGGGAATACTGGATGGAAGAGTAGACCCCCTCCCCTGCCCGCGTCGCGAGGGCGGACGAGACTATGTCGTTCAGCTGGTAGGCGGCCATTCCGATGACGGTCGGCCCGATCAGGCGGAGGACCGTGCGGGTTCCTGGGTTGGAGAAGGCCTTCCTGAGCGAGGTGAACGAAAGATGCCAGCCGCAGCGGAAGACGAAGGGCAGCTGGAAGGCGGCCTGCACCGAGCCGCCGGCAATGACCCCGACAGCCATCGCGCGGGCGGGGGTTGCCATGCGGGGGGCAAGGATATAGGTCATCGCTATGACGATCGCATTGAAGAGAACCGGGGTGAAGCCCGACGGCGAGAAGAGCTTGTGACCGTTCAGGATGCCCTGGAACAAGGCGGCGACCGAAATCACGACCAGGTAAGGGAACATGATGCGGGTCAGCACGACGGCCTCACCGAATGCCCCCGCGCTCTCGTCCGGGAAAAAGACCCTCAGGATCAGCGGGGAAAAGATCATCCCGGTGGCAACGAGGGATGCCGTGAAGAAACTGACGAGCGTGAACGTCGCGTTCAGGAACTCCTGCGTCGCCGTCCGCCCGGAATTCCCCTCCTCCTGGGAGACCAGGTATTTCTTGAAGGTCGGGATGAAGGCGACCGAGACCGAGTTCTCAGCGAAGAGGCGGCGGCAGAAGTTGGGCACCTGGAAGGCTATCCCGAACGCGTCCCCCAGGGCGGACGTGCCGAGGAACTTGGCCTTGGTCATCTCGCGCACAAGGCCGAGGATTCTGGAGCAGAGGGTCAGGAAGGAAAGGGACAGGCCCTTGGTCAGCAATGATTTCCCCGCTTGGGCGGGCTTCGTTTTTGACATAGATACAGGATAATGGAAAGAATCGCCCGTTGCAAGCCCTGCCCTTGACCTATTCGGAAAGTATTATTAAAATAGCTTCATTGTGCTGATTCGATATTCTACAGATTCGAGCGGGAAGCCCGTAGAAAAGGCTGTCATATACACCAAGAAAGAACACAACATTCCTCCCTCATCCCTGGATCCTGACGCGGTTTTCGTCATCACGAGGCTCAGGGACACCGGCTTTTCAGCCTATATCGTCGGCGGGGCCGTCCGTGACCTGCTCGTCGGCAGGAAACCCAAGGATTTTGACATAGTGACGGACGCGACCCCCAGCAGAATCAAGAAGCTTTTCCGCAACTCCCGTATAATCGGAAAGAGGTTCCGCCTGGTTCACATCTTCTTCGGGGAGAAGATTTTTGAGGTCTCCACGTTCCGCTCCATAGAAGAAGGCTCGGTCGGCAACGCGTTCGGCACGATGGACGAGGACGTGCAGAGGCGTGACTTCACGCTGAATGCCCTCTACTACGATCCCCTGAAGGAGCAGATAATCGACTATGTGGGCGGGGTCAAGGATATCAAGAAAGGGATAATCCGTCCGGTAATCCCGATGGACAGGATTTTCATAGAGGATCCGGTCCGCATGCTCCGCGCTGTCAAATACGGGGCGACGACCGGCTGCAGGCTGCCATTTTCCCTCAGGCGCAAGATACGCAAGTCCGCCCAGCTGCTCTCGCCGATCTCCCCTTCCCGCCTGACCGAGGAAATTCTCAAGATAATCAACAGCGGTCATGCCTATGACATCATCTCCAAGGCGATGGACACGGACCTTTACGTATATCTTCAGCCAGCCGCCGCCAATCTGATGCTGGAGGACAAGAAATATTCCAAGGCTTATTTCGCAAGCCTGAAGGAACTGGACAAGCTGGTGCAGGACAATCCGGCCAGCCGCCTTGGTGAGAGGCTCTGCTTTGTCCTCCGCGACTTTGTGGCGGGGCTTACCGAATGGAAGAAGGAGAAGGAGAACGGAAGCTCCGCGGCAGAGCTGTACAAGACGACATGGGCCAGATGCCGCAACTTCATATTGCCGATGAACCCTCAGAGGACGGAACTGGACTTCGCCGTCCGCAAGCTGCTTTCGGGCTACGGCATTTCCGTCAAAAAGAAGGAAAGAAGCCGCAAAAGGGTGAAAATGACGCTTCCGCCGGAAGAAAAAGACTGAAAAGCCCCCGGTCATTATTGACAAAATTACGAAATTTGTTGTAGAATCACTCAAGTATCAGTTAGTTCATATTGTTAGTGAGGTTTATAGATGGCAGTACCCAGAGCGAAAGTTTCTAAGGCCGTTACAAAAGGCAGGCAGACTGTGAATATGAAGCTGAAGGCACCGCACCTTGTTGAGTGCAGTAACTGTGGCAACCTTATTCTGCAGCACCATGTGTGCCCCAAATGCGGTTTTTACAATGGCCGTCAGGTGATTACACCCGAGGCGAAATAACCCTTTATCTTTAACCTAAGGAGTTGACAATGGCAGACAGTGCAGAAATCGCAAATGACGAGCTGTTTCAGAAGATGCAGAAAATCATAGCTGAAAAGCTTGAGATTGACCCGTCCAAGGTCACGCCCGATGCGACTTTCCGTGGCGACCTCGGCGCTGACAGCTTGGATACCTACGAGCTTGTTTACGCTATCGAGGAAGAGACACAGATCAAGATTCCGGACGAGACCGCCAACGAGTTCGAGAGCGTCAAGGACGCATACAACTACATCAAGACGCACCAGTAATCTTTGCATACGCTTGATGTGGAAAAGCACGGTTACGATATGCCGGTCGAGGTATGTCTGCCGTGCTTTTTTTTTTCAAATGCAGAATGTGAGAGGAGATGGCCGTGAACATCAGGGACAGGATTTATGAGAGCAAGGCACTGAAGAAGGAACGGAAGGAAGCCCTAGAGGAATTCTGCCGGAACCTGGACTTGCATTTCAAGAACCTGAACATGCTCGACCTCGCATTCCACCATAGGTCATACTCAAACGAGAATGAGGAGCACAGGCATTACAACAACGAACGGCTGGAATTTCTGGGCGACAGCGTGCTCGGGCTGGCCGTAGCCAGTTTCCTCTACGAGGACATGATGGACAATCCCGAGGGGGATCTGGCCCGCATAAAGGCTAACGTTGTCAGCGAGCAGACCCTGGCCCCCATTGCGCTTGAGCAGATGCACATAGACCGCTACCTGATACTCGGCAAGGGCGAGGAGATGACAGGCGGCAGGACCAAAAAGGCGATACTCGCCGATGCGGTGGAGGCGGTCATAGGCGCGCTCTACTTGGACTCAGGTTTTGACCAGGCGGTCAGGCTCGTCGAACGTCTCATCGTACCGGAAATCCGCAAGGTGCAGGCGGACAAGGGCAACAAGGACTACAAGACCCTCCTGCAGGAATACTATCAGAAACGTCACAAGCTCTGCCCCAAGTACGAGCTGGTCAAGGTGACGGGGCCGGAGCACGACAAGACATTCTACATGAAGGTAGTATTCGGCAATGTCAGCTACGGGCCGGCGAAAGGCAAGACAAAGAAGGCCGCCCAGCAGGCTGTCGCGAAAGAGGCCTGCGCCGCATTGGGCATTGAATCCTGAGCCAGCGCATTTTGCCCTATACATCGATCGGAAAAAACTGTATACTATCGGCGGTTCAGATGGAAAACTTTAACCGCCCAGGCGGCCCAATATATATGCACAGGAACGACGAATGAAATTTACTGAATTTTCCCTCGACGAAAGGCTTTTGAAGGGAATCGAGGGGGCGGGCTACGTAGACTGCACGCCCGTCCAGGAGCAGGTGCTCCAGAACTCCTTGGAAGGGAGAGATTTGTATGTCCAGTCCCAGACTGGAACGGGAAAGACCGCTGCCTACTTGGTCTCAATCATCCAGGAGCTTCTGGCACGGCAGGATGTTGCGGGGCGCAAGGCCCTGATCATGGTCCCAACGCGGGAACTCGCAGTACAGGTTGAGGAAGAGGCGGTAAAGCTCGCTGGCGGTACCGAGCTCAAGTCCGCGAGCTTCTACGGCGGCGTGGGCTACGACAAGCAGATTGCAGCGATAAAGGCTGGCGTTGACATCATCATCGGAACACCGGGCCGGGTCATTGACCTGAACGAGGGCGGCCAGCTCAAGCTGGACGGGGTGTCTTTCCTCGTCATCGACGAGGCGGACAGGATGTTCGACATGGGCTTCTACCCCGACCTCCGCCGCCTGCTCAAGGTCCTGCCCCCCTCCGAGAAGCGGCAGACCATGCTGCTCTCCGCGACGCTCAACTCCTACGTCAAGAACCTCGCATGGGAGTACACTCGCAACCCTGCCGAAATCACGATAAACGTCGAGAACATCACGGTGGACGAGATTGACCAGTCACTCATCCATGTCTCCAGCAAAGAAAAGATGCGGCTCCTCCTCGGCATCATCCAGAGGGAGCAGCCGGAGAGCCTGATTATCTTCTGCAACACCAAGCGCAGCTGCGAGGTCATCTCCAAGCGTCTGGTCGTCAACGGGGTGGAGAGCCAGTTCATCATAGGCGACCTGCCCCAGAAAGTCCGCCTCAAGATAATGGACGACTTCAAGGCAGGCAAGGTCAAGTGCCTGGTAGCGACCGACGTGGCCGCGCGGGGAATCGACGTGAACGACCTCGCGATGGTCATAAACTACGACCTTCCCAACGAGGCGGAGAACTACGTGCACCGGATCGGCCGTACCGCGCGGGCCGGCAAGTCCGGCAAGGCCTACACCTTCTGCTCCGAGCAGGACGTGTACAACCTGCCCGCAATCGAGCGTTACGTCGGCAAGGAGATTCCTTCCCAGGTCGCCGTCGAGGAGATGTACGTGGAGGACAAGTCCGCCGGCATGTATATCCGCACGGAGAATTACCACGAGGAATACAACGACACGAGCGAGTTCGGCAGGCGCAGGCAGGCTGAGTACGAGAGAAGCGGACGTGGCAGGGGACGTGGCCGTGGTCATTCCGGCGGCCGTGGACGGGCCAGCGGACATGGCAGCGGCGATGGAGGCCGTGGACGCGGGCGCGGGCGTTACTCCGAGCGCAATGAGGAGGCCAAGTCCGAGTACAGGCGCGACAGGCGCGTCTTCTCCGCAGAGGAGGAGGCCGAGCTTGCTACGATGAGCAGCGAGGAAAGGATGAAGCGGTATAAGGAGAAATTCGCCTCCTCCATCCCCGCGGCAAGCGCAGGCAGCGCGGAAAAAACGCAGTCCGGCAAGGGCGGCTCGCGCAAGGGCAGGAAAGGACACGGAAACGGCGAAGGCAGCAAGGCCTCCCGTTCCAATGCCCGTTCTGTCTCTTCCAAGAGCAAGAAGGGAAGCCAGAGGCCGTCCGGCAAGCAGACCCAGGCCCAGGCTTCTTCCGGAAGGAAGAAAGAGGGAAAGAAGGGCCTCCTGACCGCCCTGAAGTCCCTTTTCGGGAAGAAATAAATCATGCAGGGAAGAGCCCCCGGACACGCAGTCCCACGGCCGTAAAGGCGGTCATGGCGTTCGGGGCTCCTTCCCTGAAATCTCTCAGCGCACTGAAGTCTAGCTGATGGACGCTTCAAAAAAATTCAGAACCTCCGTCCTCACGAAGATGCGGCAGGATGTCGCGGAATCCGGGGGCAACGAGGTTTTCTGGGCGGGCAGGATAAACGAGGACGGCATAGTAATCTCTGCCGAAGTCGGTTCCCGCGGGAACATCAATTCCGTCATAGTCAACCCAAGTACCGCACGGGCGGGACACGTTCTCATCCACAACCATCCATCTGGTGTCCTTGTCCCCAGCGAGGAGGATCAGGCCGTCGCGGCGGGGGCGACCGACAGCTCGCTCGGCTTCTACATAGTCAACAACGAGATAAGCGAGGTGTACGTCGTCCTGGAGCCGGTAAAGCCCAAGAAGACGGTGAAGCTGGACCCTGACAAGGCCGCCCGCTATATCTCCAAGGATGGCCCCCTTGCCCGGAAGTCCGGGACATACGAAGAGAGGCCCAGCCAGATAGAGCTGCTCAAGTCGATCGCCACAGCATTCAACGAGAACAAGATCGGCGTGTTCGAGGCAGGAACCGGGGTCGGCAAGAGCTACGCATACCTCATTCCTTCCCTTCTCTGGGCGGAAAGCAACAAGGAGCGGATTATCATATCGACGGGAACGATAAACCTCCAGCAGCAGCTCGTCGAGAAGGACATCCCCGCCGCAGAGAAAATCATAGGAAAGAAAATCAAGTACGTACTGCTCAAGGGACGGCAGAACTATGTCTGTCTCCGTCGCCTTACGGAGGCGGGCGAGGAACGCGACCTCTTCTCCGAGGATCAGGAGGCTTTCGACTCCATCGCGGCATGGGCCAAGAACAGCGCGACCGGAAGCCGCAGCGACATCAGCTGGATTCCGCCGGACAGCGTCTGGTCCCGGGTCAACAGTGAGAGCGATGCCTGCATGGGGGGAAAGTGCCCCTTCCGCGAGGACTGCTTCGTCATGAAAACCCGGAAGGAAGCCGCGGACGCGCTGATTATAGTCGTCAACCACCACCTGCTGTTCGCGGACATAGAGAGCCGCATGAACGGCGGCGGCTACGATGACACGGCAGTCCTGCCCCCCTACCGGAGGATAGTGTTTGACGAGGCGCACGGCATAGAGGACAGCGCGACCAGCTTCTTCTCCGAGACGATCAACTCCTTCAAGCTCAAGAAACAGCTCAGGCTGCTCTACCGGACGCGGAAAAGCAGCAAGGCCGGCTTGCTGATGACGGTCTCACTGCTGACGAACGACGATTCCTTCATCGCGAATGTCGCCGCATCGATCAAGTCAATCACGGACCGTATGGAAGATTTGGATAAGACAGCCCTTTCCATCCTGGACAGCTCATATTCGCAGAGGCTTTCGGAGGAAACGGCTCCCTCGCTCGCCACGTTGTTTCCCGCCGCCGATGCCCTCAAGGAGGAGCTCGGAGACCTGACCGGGCTCCTGCACGAGACCCTGGACAACCTCAGCGATGACGACAAGGACATTCCTGCCGTATGGGAGACCAAGAGCGTGATGCGCCGGCTGGAGGGCTTCATCAAGCTGCTCAAGGACTTCTCTGAGTGGGACGAGCATCCGGATAAGGTGTTCTACTTCCAGAAAGAGCGGCTGCCTCCCCGGAAAGCCGGGGAGAGCCCCCTCTGCTTCGCAAGCTTCACGGCGACGCCCCTCGACGTGTCGCACATGATGGCGGAAGGTGTCTTTACCCCGATGGACTCGGTGGTGTGCACGAGCGCGACGCTCAGGACGGGAGGGAGCTTTTCCTATTGGATGAGGCGGACCGGCGCAGGCCTCATAGAAGAAAGCAGGCTGTCACAGGCCCTGTTCGAGTCCCCCTTCCCCTACGGCAACAGGGTCCTTTTCGCCGTGCCCGGTGACGCTCCCCTGCCCACGCAGGATTCCATGCTCTTCCAGACGTTCACCGATGAGGCGGTCCCTGAGCTGATAGAAGCCTCGGGAGGAAGGACCCTCGTCCTGTTCACATCCTACGAGTCCCTCCGGCAGACCTACACGAGCTCCCGGTCACGGCTGGAGAAAGCCGGCATAAGCTGCCTCAAGCAGGGGGATGACGACCGCTTCCGCCTCTTGGAGAGCTTCAAGGATGACAAGACGAGCTGCCTGTTCGCCACGTCAAGCTTCTGGGAAGGCGTGGACGTGCCCGGCGAGAGCCTGAGCCAGGTCATCATCGTCAAACTCCCCTTCCCTGTCCCCTCGGACCCGGTCTTTGCAGCCCGGAGCGAGGCCATAGAGAAAAGGGGCGGCTCATCCTTCATGGAGCTCAGCGTCCCCGACGCGGTCATAAAGTTCCGCCAGGGCTTCGGCCGCCTTATGAGGCGGAGCGACGACAAGGGAGTCATCGTCGTTCTGGACAAGCGGATAATCACCAAACAGTATGGGAAGGTCTTCATCTCAAGCGTCCCGGAGACACGGCGGATGGCCAACCCGCTCGACCAGATAGTCGCGGCGGAGAGACGATTCTGGGCCTGAACATTCTGGACAGAGAAGCCTTTCTCCTATATACTAGCGTGCATGCTTAGCATCCTTACGATTATCTGCCTGTTCAGCATCGTCGCTTTCCCGACCCTCATGCTGACGATATGCTATCCGTTCAGCCACAGGGCCGCCCTCTTCTGGTCAAATTACATAACCGACACGTGCGCGAGGCAGGTGTTCGCGGTCCTTGGCTTTTACATGGGCTTTAATCTCGATGCGGACAAAAAAAGCAGGGCGGATATGCCAGGGCAGTTCCTCATCCTGTCCAACCATCAGAGCCTGATGGACATCGTGGTATACCTCGTCTATTTCGGTGACAAGAAAGTTCGTTTCGTCGCAAAGGACAGCCTTTCAAAGGTCCCGATGGTCGGCAAAATGCTCAAGAGCCAGGGGCACTGCATGATTCCCCGCAAGGGAAGCCCCATGCAGGCGATGGAGACGCTCAGGAATTTCGGGGGAAGGGTCAATGCGGACCCGCAGATCCTGCCCCTGATTTTCCCGGAGGGGACACGGAGCAAAGACGGAAAGCTGGGCAAGTTCTACGCGGCAGGATTCCGCATGGTGGAGAACACGGTCAAGCTGCCCGTGGCAGTCTGCGCTCTGGACGGCGGATGGAAGCTGTCGCACATCCTCCGCATACTCAGGAACCTTTCCAAGGGGGCCTACCGGGTCAAAGTCCTCAAAGTCTACGACAGCCCCAAGGGCAAAGAGGAAGAGAAACGGATACTGGAGGAAGCCTCAGTCCTTATAGACGCCCAGCTCAAGGATTGGAGGAGCTAGGAATTCAGGCTGATCATCCTCGTACCAGTCTGGCCGATGTGGACGAATGAGGCATAAGTTCCGTACCGGAAAATGTTCTTTCTCAGGCTCACGCTCCCCTATGCGGCGGGCGTACGCCGTCACAATACTTCAGGCATACCCGTCATCGCTCAGCCTGATACCGGGAAGCGCATCGAATTCCGCCCGAGTAGTTCCACCTGTCGGGAAAAAAAAAAGTTCTTCCAACCGATACGCTTTTGTTTTCTTCCAATATAGAAGCTGTGGAGACTGTAGCACCAAAGATGCCCTCACTCCGCGAAGCTCACCTCCACGAGCTTCCGGGGGAAGCCCTCGGAGTCAGATATGGCAACTATGCAGCCCGCCGTCGCGCTCCCGCTCTTCTTG
>JAFSSU010000255.1 GCA_017450845.1 Treponema sp. | reverse complement strand
GTAGCCGTGTTAACGATGAGCAGGACCTTTCCCTTGTAGTCTGCCATTGAAAGTTCCTCTCCCTTCCGCGAGCTGAATGTGAAGTCGTAGATACTCATAACAGTCCTCCTAGGCGCAATGCCTTTTGTAAAATTGAATTGTGTACAATTAACTTGTACCACGTTTAATCGTCCCTGTCAAGGGGCAGTACGGTCTTTTTTTCAAGTACTTTCGCAGTCATTCTGGAAGTACTCCCGCAGTCATTCTGGAAGTACTCCCGCAGTCATTCTGGAAGTACTCCCGCAGTCATTCTGGAAGTACTTCCGCGGTCATTCTGGAAGCCTTGCAGGATTATCCTGAAAGCATTACGTGCTTCTGGAGGGAGAGTTGCTTGAATCCTGAGGGGAGTTTGTATATTTCGGAAGGAACTGCTGCCCGGGGACCCGGACAGCAGAACGTCGTTTTGTCTTAAAACTTTTCCAGCCGGGCCAGGAGGCCCTCAAGCTTCCTGCCGTACTCGGGGTCGGCTGCCCATGTCCCGGCAAGCTCCCGGACAGTCGGGGCTTTGCCGCGCGGCAGCACCCACTTGTAGCGGGGGTCAATCAGCTCGTTCCTGAGCGGCACATCCGCAGTGGTCGCGTAGGCGTGCAGGTGCTGGATATGTGCCCTGACACCGAGCTGCTCTGTCTCGAACCTGACGCCGGGCTGCTCCTCGCTTATCGCTCCAAGACCGCAGTAGTTGTGCATCTCGGGCTTGACCAGTCCGCCGAAGGAGAGCCAGCCGGTTTCCAGGCACATCTGCACCCATGCGCAGTCGCTGTTTATCCCTTCCATCCGGGCCTCGCTTATGTAGTAACGGGCGAGCCGCCTGACCTGCTTTTTGTCCGCGTCCGGTTTGTTCGCCATGAAGAAGTTGACCAGCTGCTTCTCGCTCTTCGTTCCCTCCTCCGAGAGAGTCCGGGAACAGTATTTCTCCTTGCCGCCGGCTCCTCCTGAACTGACGCAGGATGCGAGCGACATGGCCGCAAGGACGATTGCGAATATGCGGATAAGGGCGGATAGTTTTCTGCCTCTCATTTTATCGTCGTCCCCACGTACTTACCACCGTCCAGTATGGCGCGGATGTTCTTTATGTCGTGCCCGGAAGCGCAGATGACGGTCAGGCCGAGCGACTCCGCCTTCTTGCTCGCGATGGGATCGAACGGGCAGTTCTTGCCGGGAACCCATTCGTCGCCGACCATCTTGCGGAAGTCCGCCCATGAAATCGTGTCGAGCGGCTTTGCGTCTGGGTTCTTGCGGGGGTCGTCCGTGTAGACCTTCTCTATGTTGGACAGGTTGACGACCGTGGATGCATTGAATCTCTCGGCGAGAAGCACGGCATCGTTGTCGGACGAGAATCCCGGCTTCCAGCCCGCCGCGACGAGGATGCGGTCGGTGAAGTCCGTCACCTTGGTCGGATCAATGACGATGTTCTGGCTGCAGAGGGAACCGAACGCCGCTTTGAGCAGCTGCGCGTTTATGCGGGTCGCCATGATTCCTATCCAGTCCGCAGCCGTGTTCACGTCGGCATCGCTGTCGTAGAGCTTTTTGCCGCCGGAAGCCCTGAGCTTTTCCTCAAGCTTGCGGAAGGCTCCCTGATAGATGCGGGCAGGGCCGCCGCCTCCTGCCACCAGGATAAGGCGGGTCTCGGAGTTTGTGTCCAACCAGTCTATGACCATCCGAGAGAAAGCCGACAGGAACTCCGTGTCAGGCTCGGAGGGCGCAATGATGGAACCGCCAACGCTTAAAACTTTTGTCTGCATAAAGCACCTCTATATAATATGGTCAGTACATCCCGGTTACGATCGGGTCTGTCCAGTAAGAGCTGTAGCTTGACTCCGCCGTGGAGGACTCCTCCCAGAGGCTCTGCATGGCGTAGCTCCTTGGCCGGCGGACAATCCTGTTGTTTGACATGGATGACTTTATCGCCTTGCTTCCCCTGCTGTAGGCTATGTGGTTGTTGTCCATGTTGCCGAAGTAATAGTCCGAGGCATTATCCCTGGACGGGAATGATTCGTATTTTAAACCGCAGGCGAGGGCAAGGTCAACAGGGAACCATCCGAAGTCCTCCAGGTAGATTTCCGTCCAGCTGTGGTTGTGGCTTGCCCCCTTGTCATCTATGACCACGCCAGTGACCTGTACGGCCGCAATACCGGAGGCGCGGCAGAGGGCGGCGTATGTCGCGGCAAAGTCGAAGTTGTCGCCGGACTTCCGCTTTAGCAGGTCGATGGGGTCGGCGGTACCCCCTCGCAGCTGGATCTGAATCTTGTAGTTGTCTTTCAGGTGGTCGTAGAGAATCCGGGCTTTCCTGTAGGGGTTCTTCTCCTTGCCCGTCAGCTCGGCGGCGAGGGCCGTGACCTCAGGATTGTCCGAGGGAATCTGAGGGTCAGCGGTCATGTAGGACTTGTACAGGCTCAGGGTCTCGGAGGAATAGGCGGCTACCTTCTTGTCGTTGACGGAGGATTCAACTCCGTATACCGTTATGACCGCGCTTGCGGAGAATGTCTGCTTGTTCCCTTTGCCGGACATCTCGCGCGTGCGGAAGACTATCTCCCCCCTGTCGTTGTCGATCAGCGCGTCCGGCTTGACCTCCCTGTATTCGGCGGAGGGCTGGGAAGCGGACAGGACGGGGCGGGGCATATAGAGGGTAATCTCTCCCAGAGCCCCTTCCTTCTCGTTCTCTATGTCGAGGGATGTCTGGATGACGTAAATCTTCCTGTCAACGTAACGCTTCTTTCCGCTGGCGGTTGAGACCCCGAAAGTGTAGCCCTGGCTGTCTCCCTTGCTTGTCCTTACGGAGATAACGCCGCTGGCCGCACCGTCGGGGACACGGACGCGGATTTCATTGTCGCTCCAGTAGTTCCAGGGGAACTCGCTCAAGGATGCCGGCACCACTGAGTCCGGCCTGTCCGTGCTGAAGAGTATGTCTGATGACAGGCGGGATACGCCGAAGTTGGAGCCTCTTATCGTTATGAGGTCGCCGGGGGCGGCGGTTTCCGGTTCTATGGCGGATATGAGGGGTACCCGGCTCTGAAGGTCGAAGCGGACGCTCTCGGGGATGTTGGACCGGTTGGCAAAGAACGAGGGGTCGGACTCTCCTCTCCTGGTGATGACCTTTACCAGGCCGTCCTGGACGTTATAGGGGATGCGGAGCTTTATTTCGTTGTCGTTCCAAGAAATGTAGTGGCTGGAGGTGACGCGGAAGCCCGCGATGCTGACGTAGGACTCGTCCTGCTCGTCTCCGAAGCCTGTGCCCCGTATGGTCATGATGTCATCGCTGGAACCTATCGCCGGGCTGACGGAGCTGATGACTGCCCGCTTTGCCTTCAGGCTCTCCATTCCGAAGATGGAGCTGACGACTATGGCTATGAGCACAAGAGAAAAAAAAGAGCCAAAGCGTACGGACGCTTTGGTTCTCAGGAGTCTTCCGTAAGACTTAAAAAAACTCACGCCGACGACTCTTATTTTCCTATATCAATGGTAAAGAGAGGCGACGACAGATGGAGAAAAAAACTTGAGTCTTTCTCCTTGGCATTGGCTGCCTCGGATTCCACGGGAAGGAACACGTCGTAGCTGGTCAGGGCGAGCGATGCGGCTGCCTGTGAGGAAACCGTTGACACGGGCCTTGCGAGAACAGGGGCGGCGACATCAACCTCGGGGCTGATGGCATTGACCGGCGAGGTGAAGGAGACGGCAGCCGGCTTGACCCTGCTGTCATCGGAAAGGAAACCGGCGACGCTGGCGGGGCTGACGGAACCCTCCACCTGAAGGTCGGCGGGCATATCGAGAGAGGTCATCCTCGCGACGGGCTTGAAGTCGGTCGTCTGGATGACGGTCTTGGTCTTGGTCGGCATGACGGCGGCAATGACGGCCGCAGCGGAGGCTCCGACGAGCACGTCCTTGAGGACGCTCTTCGCACCGTCGGACACGGGCATCTTGAGAACTTTCTTGTAGGAGAGGCGTGACTGCAAGCGGGCGAAGCTGGACTCCATGTCGCGCTCGCTCATGGAGATACTGTCGCTGTCAGCCTTAAGCAAGTCGCGAGCAGCCTTGAGCTTCTTGAGCTCGGCCTGGCACTTGGGGCAGCCGTTGACGTGCTCCTCGTACTTGGCCTTGTACTCGTCGGAAAGCTCTCCGTCGAGGTAAACTGAATGCAGGTCTTTGTTAGGACAGGTAAACATCTTCTTCTCCTATATACTTCAACAATTGTTCTCTAGCTCGGAAAACCCTGACCTTCACGTTTCCTTCCGTGATGCCAAGGATTTTGCCAATCTCCTTGTAATTCATGCCGCCGTACTCCCGGAGTACCAGTACTTCCTTCAGTTTCGGCGGCAGCTTCTCCAATGCTTCCTTTGCCTTCTCAACGGTCTCTTTCTTGAGGAGCTCGGTCTCACCGCTTTCCATTTCCTGGCGGCCCTCGTAAAGGGCCTTGTGGTAAGCCTTTGCCTCCCTGACCTTGCGCTTGGCATAGTTAAGCGAAGCGTTCTTCACGACCCGGATGAGCCAGAACTTGGCATCGTCAATCGACGGGAACACAAGCTCCTTTTCGTTCGCCTTGATGAAGGAATCATGCACCAAATCCTCGGCCGCTTCCTCATCGTTCACGATTCTCAAGGAAATCTTGAACAACAGGCTCATCGTAGCATCGTAAAGCTTCTTGAAGTCAACGGAATCAGCGCAATGTATCTCGGCTTTTTCTGTTGCTTCTTTGTCTATAGAACCCACATCGTCCTCTTTCAGTTACAAAATTTCTAAGAAAGTTCTTAGGAATTTCTTATTTTTGTTTAACCACGTTTCCAGACGGGGCCGTTCGGGGTGTCCGTAAGCGTAATGCCCCTCGCGGCAAGCTCCTTCCGGATTTCGTCCGCACGGGCAAAGTTCTTCTCCGCCTTTGCCTTCTGCCGCTCCGCCACGAGGGCATCGATTCCGGCGGCCTCCGGGTCACCGGAATGGTCGCTCCCGCCCGTGCTGCCCGCGGTCGTGACGCTCGCGGCCTCCGCCTTTGCCGCCTCCTGGGCTGACTTGAGCAGGGAGAGCCCCGTAACGCTGTCCATCCTCGCCACGAGCTCCAGTGCCTCGGCAGGCTCCAGGGATGAGTCCTTGACGGCCTTCTGTATCTGGCTCAGGGCGACCGGGCTGGAAAGGTCATTCTCAAGCCCTGCGCGGAAATCTTCTATATAAGTGACGGCTTTCCCTGAAAGCCCCCTGGTGTCGGCAGCCTCACCCTTGGCGAATTTCTTTCCCGCGAGGGCGGCGAGTTTGTCCTTCCCGGCGTTCCTGGACAGGCGGACCAGCCGCTGCACGAGTGCTTCCCGTCCCTTCTTCGCTCCTGCCATAGCCTCGTCGCTGAAGTAAATCTGCTTGCGGTAATGGGTCCCGAGCAGGAAGAAGCGGTAGTCCAGAGGTGAAAAGCCTTTATCTATTAACGTCTGAAGGCGCAAAAAGTTACCTGAGGACTTGGACATCTTGGCCCCTTCGGAGGAATCCCCTGAGTCCTTGCCGCCCTTGGATATGACGAGGAATTCGTTGTGCAGCCAGTAGTTGACCCACTTCTTGCCGGTCGCCCCCTCGCTCTGGGCTATCTCGTTGGTATGGTGGATGGGGATGTGGTCAATGCCTCCCGTATGGATGTCGAAGTGCTCTCCCAGGTACTTCATGCTCATCGCCGAGCACTCGATGTGCCAGCCGGGGTAGCCCCGTCCCCAGGGGGACTCCCAGGTCATCGCCTGGTTCTCGAACTTGCTCTTGGTGAACCAGAGCACGAAGTCATAGGGGCTGCGCTTGTTCTGGTCTATGTCGATCCGCGCCCCGGCCTTGAGCTTGTCCATGTCCAGGCCTGCCAGGTCACCGTAGTGGGGGTAGGTGGACACGTCGTAGTAGAGGTTGCCGCCCGCCATGTAGGTATGGCCGTTGGCCTCGATCCGCTTGATGAGCTCTATCATCTCCTGCACGTGGTCGGTCGCCTTGCAGATGACGTCAGGCCGGATGATGTTCAGGCTGTCTATGTCGCTCAGGAAGGCGTCGGTGTAGAACTTTGCGACCTCCAGCACGCTCTCGTGCCTCTCCTGGGCGGTCTTTAGCATCTTGTCCTCGCCCGTGTCCGAGTCGCCGGTCAGGTGGCCTATGTCCGTGATGTTCATCACGTGCTTCTTGTCGTAGCCCAGGAAGGTCAGCGTCCTGTCCAGCGTGTCCAGGAACACGTAGGGCCTCAGGTTGCCGATATGGGCGTAGTTGTAGACCGTGGGGCCGCAGCCGTAGAAGCCGACGAAGCCGTCCGTAATGGGGACGAATTCCTGCATCGTCCGTCCCATCGTGTTGAAAAGACGCAAAGCCATTTTTCTGTTCCTTTATTTCCTGCTAGATGCTCTTGCCCGTGGACGCGGATGACCCGTCGTTATAGGCTTCCAGTACGACCTTGATCTCGACGTATTTTCCTTCGCGCCAGACTGTGACGGTCACTGTGTCGCCGGGCTTTTTGTCCTCCAGCGCGCTGTAGTAGTCCGCGAGCTTTGCGACCGCGATTCCGTTTATCTTGGTGATTACGTCTCCTCCCAGGTAAATCGTCGTCGTGTTCCAGCGGCCGTACTGGACGGCCTTGCTTCCGCCCTTGAGACCGGCCTTCTCGGCCTCGCTTCCCCTGGCGACCCGGCTGACGATCATGCCGGTGCTGACCCCGTATCCCGCGTAGCTCGCTATGCGGGCGGTGTTCTGGATGAGGGAGAGCTGCATCACGCCGCGGTTCACTTTTCCGTAGCGCATAAGGTCGTTGACTACGCGGCGGGCGGTGGATGCGGGGATTGCGAATCCTACGCCGCTGGAAGAGCCGGACGCGGAGTAGATTATCGTGTTGATTCCTATCATGCGGCCCTGGCTGTCCAGGAGGGGGCCTCCGGAGTTGCCCGGGTTGATTGCCGCGTCGGTCTGTATCATGTCGCGGATGATGACGTTGTCGCTCTCCTGAATCGGCCGGCCAAGGCCGGAGATGATGCCCGTCGTCATAGTCCTCTCAAGGGCGAAGGGGTTCCCGATAGCTATGACCTTCTGGCCCACCTTGAGGCTCGTGCTGTCACCGAAGGAGATGGTCTTGAGCTCCACGTTCTCCGGCGGGTCGAACTTGAGCACGGCTATGTCGCATTCCTTGTCCTGACCGACGACGCGGCCCTCGTAGCTGGTGCCGTCGGCAAGCGAGATGTTGATGGTGGAGGCGTTCTCGATGACGTGCACGTTCGTGACGACGTAGCCCCTCTTGTCGATGATCGATCCCGACCCTGATCCGGACGACGTGACGACCGGCTCGTAGAACCAGTTGTAGCCCATGACCTGGGTCGTGATGTTGACGACCGCCTCGTTGCACTTCTCGTATACCGAGATGTTCTGCAGCTCGTCCTGGGTGTAGTCCTTGCTGCTGCCCGCTACCTGCAGGACGGGGCTGTTTGTCTCCAGGACGAATTCCGCCCCCGAGACGTCGTCTATGTCTATCTCGCTCCCGAGGGGCGCAATCCCCGCCCCGGAGGAATCCGGCTCTTCTGAACCCGTTGCCAGGTGGTCCGAGGGGCCGGACACGCGGACTGCTTTGTTTATGAACGCCACGAACGCGGCTGAGACAACCGCCGAGATGACGGCGGTCATTAAGATATGCTTGAAAGAATAAAGTCTCATACCTCCTAGTATAACAATAATGGGGGAAGCTTTCAAGAATGACCTGTTAGAACAGCACCGTGCATGATATGGGCAGGTGGTCGGAGTAGCCCTGTCCGTTCCAGACCTTGTACTTCCTTGGTATTTTCGTCTCTTCCTGGCACCAGGGGCCTCCGGTCTCGGGCCTGAAGTCCTCCAGCTCCACCCTGCCCGCACAGAGGAAGCCGTCTATACGCGACCACTCTTCCTTATAGTAGTAACTTCCCGGACCGACCGGCTCCCCGTCCGCGGGAAGCCAGGGGCTTCGGACGGCAATCCCCTTTTTCCCGGAGCGGAGGACCACGAGTCCGTCGTCCCCTCCTGCGAAGTCCTGTACGTCCCGGTTGAAGTCCCCGCAGGCGACGGCCGGAATGCTGCCAAGCTCCTCCATGCGCTCTGCGAGCATGGACTCCTGTGCGGCCCGCCAGACTTCGCTCTCCCCGGCACCGCCGGACATGCTCTTCCAGTGGTTGACCAGGAGGGTGAGCCTCTTTCCGTCCTTGACGACGCTGACCTGCATAAGGGGGCGGAGGGAAGGGCTTTTGCGGAATGCCGCCGTGCCGGACGTGGCGCGGGCATCCAGCCCGTGGCAGCTCAGGTCTTCCAGTGGGTGGCGGGACAGGACCGCGCAGCCGAGCGAGCTGCCCTTCTCCTTGCTGAAGACCGCGTGCCGGTAACGCTTGCCGGGAAGCCAGCCGGAGCAGAGGTAGTTGCTGATGTCGCGCAGGACGGCCTCGTTCTCCACTTCCACCAGCACGATCACGTCCGCGTCCAGCACGGTGAGGCAGTCGCAGAGCCTCCTGAGCCTCTCGCTGTACGCCGCCACGCCCCAGCGTTTGTCCGATACGAAATCCTTGTACTCGCTTCCGTCCGCCTCCGCGTCGAAGAAGGTCTGGACGTTCCAGCTGACAAGGCGGATGCTGGACTCCCCGTCACCGGAGCCGGTGACGGCCCCGAAGCTCCCGCACGCGGTGAGGCACGCGAGGAGCAGGCTTGTAAAAACAATGTTTTTCATAACTCTCATGCAGCTACTATCTGTCCGCAACCTGCGGAAAATACAAATTCATGCGGAAAAAAAATTTAAAACGGGAAGCTGTCTTTTCCCGGTGGTTACGACGGACAAAGACTATTGACAGTATCCATATATTGGCATATAATGCTTGCATATTTCAGCTCGATTAACTCAGTGGTAGAGTGCTACCTTCACACGGTAGAAGTCACTGGTCCGAATCCAGTATCGAGCAGAGGAAGCGCGATGCTTCCGTTCCTTCCGACGGCTTGAGGAAAGCCTGATATTCTGATACAATCTGGCAAATGTTTGCTTTCCGTTTCGCTTTGCGCAATGTCGTTTCGCGTAAAAGTTCCGTGGTAATAATCCTCTTCATCGCTTTCTCCATCTCGGTCCTCTGCCTGTCCAACGCAGTGTTTGACGGCACGGACTCCGGTCTGGAGCGCACCTTCATAAACAGCTTTACGGGGGACATCGTCGTCAGGCCCCGCTCCAACATGAGCCTGAGCCTCTTCGGGGACGACACGCCCATACTCGGCGAGTTCTCCGTAATCCCCTCCCTGATTCCATTCCAGGATGTTTCGGATTACGTCTCTTCTATGGAAGAAATCGATGCTGTCCTGCCCCAGGTGTCGGGCTATGCGGCGATAAAAGGCAGTGACCACAGCAGGGCCTGGCTGAATTTCTTCGGGGTGGAGGCTTCGGACTACGTTCCCCGTATGAGCGGAATCCGCATTACCAAGGGCGGCACCTACGGAAAGGGACAGGCAGGCCTCATGCTGAGCCGGGGGGCGGTGGACTCCCTCAAGGACGCGCTCGACCTGACCGAGGATCCCGAGATAGGCGAGAAGTTCCAGGTGCTCACGTCCAACGGGGCGACCATAAACGTCCGCCTGGTCACGCTGACGGGAATCTACGAGTACAGCGTGGAGAATTCTACGATGAACAAGATAGCCCTGATTTCCCCGGACGTGCTGCGCGACCTCCTGGACCTCAGCAGCATCACGGCGGACGAGGACATAGACCCCGATGCGATGGACCTTATAAACGGCGGCTTTGACTCCATAGAGGACCTTTTTGCGGAGGCCGAGGACACGTTCGGAGTTGAGTCCGAGGAGCAGGACTTCGGCAAGGATGTCGCGGAATCCGGGGACAGCCCAAGTGGCGAGAGCCTGGTCTGGTCCTACCTCGTCATAAAGCTCAGGAATTCGGCCAGGGCGGGCTCGGTCATCCGCAGGCTGAACCAGGCCTTTGACCAGCGGGACTGGCCGGTGCAGGCGACCAACTGGAGGTCCGCCGCCGGGGGTAACGTCGCTATGGTCTTCTTCCTGCGCCTGGTGATGAACGTCGGGATTATCCTCATACTGCTGACGGGATTCATCGTCGTCGCCAACACCCTTATGATTTCGTCCTTGAGCCGGATGACGGAGACGGGGACGCTCCGGGCAATCGGGGCAAAGAGGGGCTTCGTCATGGTGCAGTTCTTCTGGGAGACCGCCCTGCTTACGCTGACGGCGGGTATCCTGGGCTGCCTTCTGGGGGCGGGGCTCTGCTTCATGGTCAATGCGGCGGGGATAGAGCTCCACAACTCCCTTCTGGTCCAGCTCTTCGGGGGCAACTCCCTCCGCTGCGTCCTCCTTCCGTCCAACATATCCCTCTGCATGGGGGTTGCGGCGGCCCTGACCCTGATCGGCTGGTACTTCCCCGTCCGCATCGCCATGCAGGCCAACCCGATAGTCGCCATGAGGGGGCAGATATGAGAAGAATCCTGCAGGCCCTGGGCTTCTACAGCAAGCTCGCTCTCAAGACCCTGCGCTACAACAAGAAGCAGTACGTGTCTCTCTTCACGGTCTGCACCGTCGGATGCGCCATCATGCTTATGGTCGTTTTCTCTACGGACGGCATGCTCAAATCCATCCGGGACAAATCCCTCATATATTATGGAGGGGATCTGGTGTTCCGGGGCGGTTCCAGCAGTACGGGAAGCATTCCCGACGTGGACGGGAAGATAGAGATGCTCGACTCACTCATTGACAAGGACGCGGAGTTCTACAAGCGGATAGACTGCGACGCGACCAGCTCCACCCTGATTTTTGAGGGGGTGGAGACCAGGCTCTGGCAGTTCCGCGGCGTGGACTTCAACGCTGAGAGGAATCTCCTGTCAGGCCTGAACATCACGTCAGGCGGCATAGGGGAGCTTGACGGCAGGAACGGGATACTGATTTCTGAGTTTCTTGCCGATAAATTGAGCGCGAAGGCCGGGGACTCGCTGACCATACAGACGACCACCGATGACGGCTATACCAATACCGGGGATGCTATAATCGCGGGAATCTTCTGTGACTCGAGCGTCTTCGGCACATACACGGCATACGTGGACCTGAAGGCCCTGGAAAAACTGATTGACAGGGGCGAGGACTACGTGAACCGCATAAGCGTGTATTTCCCGGGCAGGGATTTTGCCAAGAAGGACATAGTGGGCTTGCAGAAGAGGCTTGAGGCTGTCTACAACATGTTTCCTCTTACGGACGACAAGGATGACTTCCGCGATGCGATTCATGACTGGGATGCGTCTGCCGGGGAGCTCTACGGCCTGATTCCCCTTGATTCCAATATAAAGGACTTGCAGTTCATCATAGACGCGCTCAAGGTAGTCGTCGACCTGATAATCCTCATCCTCCTCGTGATAATCGGCGTGGGGATGGGCAGCACCTACCGCATCATCGGCATAAAGCGTACCACCGAGATAGGAACGTTCCGTGCCCTCGGCATGAAGCACCTGGGGGTCCGCATGGTCTTCATGACGGAGTCCTTCTACCTGCTGGTCCTGGGCTTCCTCTCCGGGCTTGTCCTTGCCCTGCTGGGGACATGGGGCCTGTCCTGCATGAACATGTCCTTCGTCTCCGCCTTCGAGATTTTCTTGACCAAGAGCCACCTGGTTCCTTCCATAAATATCGTGAAATCTGTCTTACTCTTTTTGATTGTGATTGTAACTACGATTTCCACAACGTTGTTTACTATTCGTAATGCCGTACACATAAGCCCGGTGGGAGCACTGGCAACTACGGCATGAACAAACTGACAACCACATTTCAAGAGGAGAAGAAAATGAAAAAGGGTGTTTTTAAGTCGATATTCGTGATAGCTGCCGTTGTCCTTGCCGGAACGGCTTTTGCGGCGGACATTTCCACGTCCGAAGCGAAGGCCCTCCTGCAGAAGGTCGATGATTCGACCTCGTTCTACGGGACGGACTTCGCCGCGAACTATTCGCTCGTGCAGGAGAAGCCTGGGCAGGGCAAGTCCACGACGACGGTCGTCATGTACCGCCGCGACGACAGCGATGCATACACGATTCTCATCACCGGTCCCGAGAAGGACAGGGGCAAGGGCTACGTCCAGTTCGACAACAACATCTGGTTCTATGATCCCTCCGACCGCCAGTTCGTGTTCACGTCCTCCAAGGACAACGTCGGCGGTACCAACGCGACCCCGGCGGACTTCACCCCCCAGCACTACAGCAAGAACTACAAGGTTGACAAGGCCGAGAAGGTCAAGCTCGGCAAGCTGGAATGCGTGCAGCTCACGCTCACGGCGACCAGCAAGAACGTCAACTATCCGACGATAAAGCTGTGGGTGACGGAGGATGACGGCCTTATCCGCATGAAAGAGGATTACAGCCTCTCCGGGCAGCTTCTGCGCACAACCGCTATACCTGTCTACAAGCTTTTCGAGAACCATTCGGTCCCCGACAAGATGGTGGTCGTTGACAATCTCCGCGGCAAGAAAATCAACGGCAAGATGCAGTATGAGCAGACTCAGATCACTATCTCCAACGTCTCGTTCGCCAAGCAGAAGGACAGCGTATACACCAAGAAATACGTGGAGATGATGAGCAAGTAATGTCCGTTCCCAGCCGAAGCTTGTTCAGAGCAGGATTTGTCGCCGCGAGTGCTCTGCTTTTTGTACCTGCCCTCGTGGCCGAGTCTTTTGATCCGGACTCCGGCTGGGGAATCTATAGCGATACCCGCAACTTCGATGCCGACGCGGGAGATGGCATATACAGCGACACGCGCTTCTGGGCGGCCACTACATCGACCGTGGACGCATCTTTTGACGCGGACTCCGGCGAGGGAATCTACAGCGACACGAGCGACTGGGATGACGGCGGGCAGGCCCCGGCTTATCCTGACTATTGGTCTGCTGGCTCCGGGGCAGGAGACGTGGCTTCGGCGACCGGTGCTGACGAAGCTGCGGCTGAGGACGGCTGGTCTTCTGATGCCCTTGCTTCCCCGGAAGAGCCCTCCGACGGGGAAAACTGGGGCGAATCGGAGGACAACGGCCTGTGGGGCATGTTCGAGGAGGCGGAGGACGTGGAGGGAGTTGAATCCACCCCGGTGACGGACTCCCCGGCCAAAGGCACGACCGACGAGAAGAAATTCGAGTGGTGGGGCAGCCTCACTGCGAGCGGGGGAATCAGCTTCCAGATGTTCCCAGAAGGCAGCACGTCGCCCTTTGCCTTTATGTCAAATACGTTGGGATTCACGGCGAAGCCATTTGACGATATGGTCGTCAGGGGAAGCTTTTACAGCGAGTTCCCGACCTTCAACTTCAACCTGACGAGCCTCTACTTCGACTACATCATGAACGACAGGCTCTACATCACGGCCGGGAAGACGGGCACGGGGTGGGGCAACTCGCGCATATTCGACACGAACATCCTTGACGATTCGGGAGACGGCAGGGTCGTCAACCCATACACCGACGAAACGAACACCGGCCAGAGGTTCGACGCGATACTGACGCTCCCCATCTGGAAGGGCGAGATTCAGGGCGTCGGCATGTATGCGATCGGCGAGGAGATTTCCAAGGACAACCTCTCGGTCGCGGCCAAGATTCAGTACCCCTTCGGCCCCGTGTCAGTGGAGCTCTTCGGCAGGAAGTGGGCGACGAGCGACCGCTACTGGATGCAGCCGGCCGTCGGAGCGTCGCTGACGACCGACATACTCAAGAACCACATAAACCTCTGGGCCATGACCCATTTCTCCCCTGACGACATCAAGGACCTGGACTTTAAGCCGGGAATTTCAAGGTTCGTCGGAGGCGTGAGCCGCGTGATCGAGACCAACGCGTGGGGTAAGTTCGGCATCGCCGCAGAGTACCAGATGACCTACGACCCGGACAAGGCGGATGGCGATAAGTTGACTCATGATGTCGGCGTGACCTTCGGCTGGTCCCATGCGATGGGCACGGATTTCTCTCCCGCCGTCCGCTGGTGGTACAATCCCATCAGCAAGCAGGGCTACGTTCTCCCCAGCCTGACGTACTCCGGCCTGAGGCACATGGACATAAGCCTGACCGTCCCCTACATCTTCGGCGGGGCGACCTACAGCAACGGAAAGACCTCGTGGTCCTCCACCCCGGACGAACCCCTCGTCGTCAGCGGCCTCATCTTTACCCTGTCCGTCTCCTATTGAGACCTGACAAGGGCTCCTCCCCCTTGTCGCTCCCCCCGAAAGCTGATAGAATGAGGTAACGTCTAAAAGGGAGATTGGAATAATGCCGTATTCTGAACCTACCACCCTCGCCGTAGTGGCTTGTCCCGGCGGTGAGTCTTTTGCGAACGAGGTCATCACGCACCTCCGCCACATGTATAAGCACCGCTTCTCGTTGAAGAGCGATGTCATTTCCAAGCGTTACAGCATCGACAAAGAGAACGTCGTCCAGCAGATGAACCTGGACAACGACCTGCACACGAGCGACCTCTGCGTCCGGGGTATGACGGACAAATACAGGCCGCCGGTCTTCAAGGTGAACAGCCGCTGCACTTACTTTGCGAACGGCGAGTTCAAGTGCGAGCTTCTGGAATGCATACGGGGGAAGGATGTGTTCATCTTCCAGGACGTGGAGAACCATGAGCCCATAACGTTCAATGACGGAAAGAACACCTTCCGCCTGAGCGTCAACGATCACGTGATGGCCCTCCTTGTCACGATTGACACGGTGCGCCAGGCTGGGGCCAGCCAGATCACGCTCGTCCTTCCGGTCTACCCCTACAGCCGCCAGCACAAGAAGAAGGGGAGGGAAGGCCTGACCGCCGCCCTCCTCGGCCACATCTACGAGAACATGGACGTGGACCGAATCATCACGCTCGACCTGCACTCCCGCGAGATCGTCAATGCCTTCAGCCACACCCACTGCGAGAACCTGCACGCCTCCTACCAGATAATCAGGGAGCTTGCCAAGGCCGTTGACCTGACCAAGGAGGATCTGGTCGTCGTCAGCCCGGATACCGGCGCGATTGACCGCAACAAGTTCTATGCGACCGGACTCAAGAAGCCCCTCGCTATGATTTACAAGGAGAGGGATTATTCCGTCGTCACCCAGGACGCGAAGAATTCCAACATCAAGAGCATCAAGCTGCTCGGCGACGTGAAAGGCAAGGTCGCCTTCCTCGCCGACGACATGCTCGGCACGGGCGGTACCCTGCTCAAGGCCATGACCTTCCTGCACGAGCAGGGGGCGACCAAGGTCATCGCGGCGATCAGCCTTCCTTTCTTTACGGGAAACGCCATCGAGCAGTTCGACGAGGCCTACAAGCAGGGGCTCTTTTACCGGATAATCGGGACGAACGCCGTCTACCACTCCGAGCTGCTCAAGAGGGAGTGGTACATCAGCACGAACGTCTCCGGGCTTTTCGCCAACGTCATTACCCGCCTGCATCATCAGCAGTCCTTGGGCGACCTTCTGGACAACCGGACGATAATCGACAAGCTCATAAAGGTCTCTACCCCGGCGGAGCAGAAAGAGGCCGTTGAGGCCGTGGCATCGTCGGCAAATGTCTGAGCTGATCGTTTCCATCGATATAGGCACTTCCTCCATGAAAGCCGCCGCCATAAGCAGCGGGGGGGAAGTGCTTGCCCGCACGCGCAAGAAGCTCATCATGCGGGGCAGCCAGTGGGTGGCCGGCGACTGGACTTACATGCTGGACAAGCTCTTCTTCGACATCTGCGATCAGGTGGAAGACCGTCCTGTCGATGCCATCTGTATCAGCGGCAACGGGCCGACCCTCGTCGGTGGCGACGGATGCGGCGATACCCTGACCTGGGACGACGAGCTGGAAGATGAGGACGCTGACGACAGCGGTTCCCTTCTTATCCCCCGCCTGAAGGAATTCAAGCGGCGCTACCCCGAGGCATGGCGGGACAGCCGCTACATCTACTCCTGCCCCGAATACGTCATCAACAAGCTGACCGGCGCGAACCTGACGATCCTGCCGGAGGAGCGTTACTCCAAGGCATACTGGACGACCGAGTCCCTGCTCAAGGCCGGCTTCACGGAGAAAGAGGCGGAGAAGCTACCTCCCTTCGTCAAGCCTGGGACATACGCGGGGAAGACTAAGGACTACATAGCCCCCAACGCCAAGGCCGGGATTCCCGTCTACTGCGGCGCGCCTGACTTCATCAGCGCGCTCGTCGGCACGAACTGCCTTGAGCCGGGCCTGCTCTGCGACAGGGCAGGCTCAAGCGAGGGAATAAACTTCTGCTCGGACACCCCGCTTGAGGGCGAGGATGTCAGGATCCTTCCCTCGGTCGTGCCCGGCCTGTGGAACGCGAGCGTCCTCCTGCCGGAGAGCGGGACACGCTTCAGCCAGTTCAAGGCGCAGCTGGAGCAGAAACTCTTCGATGACATCTCCTACGAGGAGCTTGTCCACGCCTGCCTCTACAACCCGTCACAGGAGGCGGTATACGACCAGGGCAAGTACCTGATGCTCCAGACCGCTATGCAGGTGCGCGACTCGCTCAAAATCCTGCTGGCCTCCGCGGCGGAGAAGAACCAGAAGATACCTGACCGCATGACCGTGACCGGGGGACAGGCCGCCAACGACGAGTGGAACCAGATGAAGGCGAACGTTACGGGGATGACCATCCTTGTTCCCGGGTGCAGCGACGCGGAGCTGGTCGGGGATGCGGTGTTCGCGTGCATGGGGATGGGGCTCTTCTCCTCCGTACAGGAAGGGGCGAGGGCCTTCCATTCCGTCGCCAAGTGCTTTGAGCCGGAAAGCTTCTAGCCGGTAGCCGGAAGATGACGATTTATTCCATACCCAAACCACTCAGGACAATCATCTTCGACATAGACGGGACCCTCTATACGAGCGCGGCCTACGTCTTCGAGCAGGTGGACGCGCAGGTACGCCATCTTGCCCACATCCGGGGCAGGCCGGAGGACGAGATGCGGAAAGAAATCTTTGATTTCCGAAAACGCTGGGCGGCGGAGCACGGTGGCAGCAAGATCAGCCTGGGCAACACGCTCATCTCCTTCGGCATCTCCATAGAGGAGAGCATCCTCTGGCGGGAGACCCTGCTTTCGCCGGAGAAATACCTGAAAGCGGATCCCAGGCTCGCCGGGGTGCTGGAAGAGCTTGCCAGGGAGTACCGCCTTATCTGCGTCACGAACAACCCGGTCGCCGCCGCCCGCAGGACGCTCGACGTGCTGGGCGTGTCGGACCGGCTGCCGGATATAATCGGCCTGGACACCTGCATGAAGAGCAAGCCCGCCGCCGAGATGCTGCACCTTGCGGCAAAGATGACCGGGGCCGTGGTGGAGGAGTGCCTTTCCGTCGGCGACCGCTATGACATAGACCTCGCCCTGCCGCTCCAGATGGGCATGGGCGCAATCCTTGTCTCAGGAGTGGAGGAAGTCTATTCCCTCCCGGAAATCTTGTAGAACTCTTTATAATATGATACAATTTTCTCCATGCAGATAATACCAGTTGCCTCGGGCAAGGGCGGTGTGGGCAAGAGCCTTCTGAGCGCGAACCTTGCCATAGCCTTGGGGCAGGCGGGAAAGAAGGTCGTCCTTGCGGATTTGGACTTGGGGGCTTCTAACCTGCACCTCGTCATAGGACAGACCGCTGCCAAAAAGGGGATAGGGACATTCCTCTCGGGGCAGGGGACTTTCAAGGACCTTATAGAGCCGACGGACTACGAGAACGTTTCCTTCATCGCGGGCGACTCGGAAATCCCGGGCCTTACCTCTCTCAAGGCGGGCAAGAAGAACGAGCTTATCCGGGAGTTCTCCTCCATAAAGGCGGACTACCTCATCCTGGACCTGGGGGCGGGGACCCATCTGACGATACTCGACATGTTCCTGCTCTCTCCGCAGGGCATCGTCGTCACCGCACCGACCGTCACGGCAATCCTGAACGGCTACCTCTTCCTCAAGAACGTCGTCTTCCGCATGATGTACAACACCTTCAAGAAGGGCAGCCCCGCGTACAAATACCTGGAGGACATGCGGGGCAACTCGCAGGCCATGCAGAAGGTCTACATCCCCAAGCTCATCGAGGAGCTCAGGAAGGTGGACAAGCCGGGGGCCGAGCTGTTCGAGTCCCGGATGCGGAAGTTCCGCCCCAGGCTCATCCTGAACATGATAGACGACCCCAAGGACGCGGACCGCGCCATAAAGATACGGCATTCCTGCCGGCAGTTCCTGGGACTGGACATAGAGCACCTGGGGGTCATCTACCGGGACACCATGCAGGACAAGGCCCTCTCGTCCCGTCTTCCCGTCATCATCTACAAGCCCCATTCGGTCATCGCGCAGGCGATTTACCGCATAGCCGAGAAGATAAAGCAGGAGGAGTCCGTCTCGTTCGATTCCGCCTACGACATGACGCAGGTCGCCGACCAGACCTTCGAGCTTGCGAGCGAGGAGGCGACCGATGACTTCGCCGCCAAGATGTCATACATCGAGGAACTGACGGGCAGCGGTGCGCTGACCACGGGCGAGCTGGTTGAGCTTCTCAAGCAGCAGCACTACGAGCTGACGCAGTTGCGCAACGAGAACAACTTGCTCAAGAAGAAGCTCGTCGATGCGGCCAAGAAAGGCTACAAAGTCTAGATAAGGTAAATAAATGCAGGGGTTGCAATCTTTTCTTCCATTATATATCGAGTATCCAGGATGGATTCAGCCAGAGATATTCCCCGGCGTGCCCGTCCTGGGCCTGATCCGCTGGTACGGGCTCATGTACGTGTTCGCCTTTACGACCGCCTTCCTCATCCTGAAGAAGGAGATGCGGGACGGGGACCTGGACACGGCGGGCTACAAGGCAAGCGAGGACGACATCTTCAGCTTCATCGCATGGGGAATCGTCTTCCTGCTCTTGGGGGCGAGGATATTCTCCTGCCTGGTCTACGACACGAGCGTGGATTACATCAGGAAGCCCTGGCTGATTTTCTGGCCCTTTGACGTTGACCCGATGACCCACAAGTTCAAGTTCAGCGGCTTCGCGGGGATGTCCTACCACGGTGGCTTCATCGGCGGGCTGATCGGCATGATCCTCTGGTGCGCCGTCCATAAGAAGCCCCTCTGGAAGTGGATTGACGCGATGTGCGTCGCCATACCCCTGGGCTACACCTTCGGCCGCATAGGGAACTTCATGAACGGGGAACTATACGGCAGGATTACGACCGTCCCCTGGGGCGTGGTCTTTCCCCGCGCCAGGCAGGCGGGCGAGACTTTCTCCGCGAGCTTGCCCTGGGTGCAGGAATTCGCCGCCCAGTGCGGCATGGTCATGAAGGAAGGGGAAAAGCTCGTCAACCTGCCCCGCCATCCCAGCCAGATTTATGAGGCTTTCTTTGAGGGAATCGTCCTCTTTGGCCTCCTATGGTTCTTGCGCAGGCGGAAGCCCTTCGACGGCTTTGTCGGCTGCATGTACGCGATAGGCTACGGGGTCGCCCGCTTCATAATCGAATATTTCCGGCAGCCGGACTCCGACCTGGGATTCCGCCTGTCGTCCGCGAATGTCGCGGCCGGGGAAGAAGCCCATGCGATTTACCGAAACTCCTCGCTGCTCGACATATCCACCGGGCAGGTTCTCTGTGCCCTCATGATTGTGGGCTGCCTTGCCCTGATGCTGGTTCTCTGGCTCCTGTCACGGCGGAAAGGAAAAGCTCTTTCGGAATAGGAGGGAACATGTACGAGTACCAGGTGGAAGGGGGATTCCCCATCAAGGGCAGCATCACGGCGAGCGGAAACAAGAACGCGGCCCTGCCCTGCATCGCCGCGACACTGCTGACCAGGGAGCCGGTAATCCTCCGGAACATCCCCGACATAGAGGACACGAACGTCATGCTCCAGATTCTCACCTCGCTCGGCGTGGGTGTGGAGAAAGTTGACGAGCACGCATGGAAGATAGACGCGGCGCAGATAAGCTCAAGTACCATCCCGGCCCAGATGAGCAAGAAAATCCGCGCCTCCATCCTTTTCGCGGGCCCCCTTGTCGCCCGGACGGGCAAGGCCGTCATGCTCCCGCCGGGGGGCGACGTCATCGGGCGCAGGCGGCTGGACACCCACTTCCTCGCCCTGGAGGAGCTTGGCGCGCGCATCTCCACGGAAGGGCACTTTGAGTTCACGGCGAACAAACTGGTTGGCACCGACCTCTTTCTGGACGAGGCCTCCGTCACCGCGACGGAGAACGCGATAATGGCCGCCGTCCTTGCCGAGGGCAGGACCGACATCACCAACGCGGCGAGCGAGCCCCACGTGCAGGATCTCTGCGAGATGCTGAACCAGATGGGGGCCAGGATAACGGGAATCGGCAGCAACGTCCTGCACATAGACGGTGTCAAGAAGCTTTCAGGCACGGACTTCACGATCGGCCCGGACTACATGGAGATAGGCTCCTACATAGGCCTTGCCGCCTGCACCGGAGGATCGGTGGAAATCCACGGAATCCGCCCGCAGGAAATCCGCCCGCTCAAGATAGCCTTCGGCAAGCTGGGAATCCAGTGGAACATCGAGGGCACGACCCTGACGGTCTCGTCGGACCAGAAGCTCAAGGTCAACGCCGACCTCGGCGGCATGATACCCAAGATAGACGACTCCCCCTGGCCGGGCTTCCCGCCGGATTTGACTTCCATCATGGTAGTCATCGCGACCCAGGTGGAGGGGACAGTCCTTGTCTTTGAGAAGATGTTCGAGAGCAGGATGTTCTTCGTGGACAAGCTGATAAGCATGGGGGCGAGGATAACCCTCTGCGACCCCCATCGGGCGGTCATCTCCGGCCCCTGCGCCCTGCACGGGGAGCACCTGGTCTCGCCGGATGTCCGCGCGGGCATGGCGATGGTCATTGCTGCCCTCTCCGCCCGCGGGGAGAGCCGGATAAGCAATGTCTACCAGATTGAGCGGGGTTACGAGCACCTGGTCGAGCGCCTTCAGTCCCTCGGCGCGCACATCAAGCGGGTCGAGGTGAAGTAAGCACGCCTGGGTGCATGCCTCCCCCGCGACGGGAACGTATTCCCGCAGAGTGTCCCCATTCGCGGGCGGGTGCTTGCATTTGTAGCATACGTATTCTTGGAACTAATGCGGACTGGCACACATTTCAATGAACGCAAGCAAATGCCCGCTCTGGGGTCCCCTCTCTGCTCCATACGTTCCCTTCAATGTGGAAGGAAATGAACGCAAG
>JAFSSU010000254.1 GCA_017450845.1 Treponema sp. | reverse complement strand
TTGTGCGCTTGTGCGCTTGTGCGCTTGTGCGCTTGTGCGCTTGTGCGCTTGTGCGCTTGTGCGCTTGTGCGCTTGTGCGCTTGTGCGCTTGTGCGCTTGTGCGCTTGTGGGCCGAACTACGCCCTTCGCAGCAGTCTCCGGCCGCACGGAAGGGTTGCGTCCGCAGTATGGCCGCGTAGCGGCCTGACAAATCTCATACATTTATTCTTTCCTCACAAAACAGTCCCTTCGGGTTTGCCCCGGCGTATCCTCCATGCCGGGCGTGGCCGGAGGGGCTTTTTGTATATCCGTCAGTGCACGTTACGCACAAAGGAGTTTATATGAAAAAGACAGTGTTGTTCACGGCGGCAGCGTGCGCGCTGCTGATGCTCGCCTCATGCGGCGGCGGAAGCAAGGACTCGTCCAGTTCCGGCTCGTCCGGCTCCGGGTCATCCGGTTCTGACGCGGCAAAGCTTCTGAAGGGAGCCAAGGACGCGGCGAGCGCGTTCTCTGAGATCGCCAAGCAGCTTGAGGGCGGCGATGCGGCGGCAGCCATTGCAAGCATTGAGGCCGCCATCCCCCTGCTCAAGCAGGAGAAAGCCACGCCCGAAAGCCTCTTCCGCTACGAGCTGACCAAGGACGGCAGCGGCGTAAAGATTCTGGGGCCTGCGGACGGGGCGACGTTCAGCGGGACGCTCGTGTTCCCCGACACCATCGAGGGGCTGCCGGTAAAGGAAATTAAAAAAATGAAGTCGGATATAGTCACAGCTATAATTGTGCCGGAAGGCGTGACCTACTTCGGAGGCTTCGAAGGCATAGCCCTCATGTATGTCTCTCTGCCCTCCACGATTGCCAGCCTCGAAACAGACACATTCTCCAGTTGCAAAAAGCTCGCGCGCATTGACATTCCTGAGAATGCTCCGCTGCAAACGATTCCGTACCACTTTGCCTCTGAAACCGCACTTGCACAGTTCAAATTCCCGTCTGCTGTCAAGAACATCGGGTGTAGCGCTTTCATGGGCACCAAGCTGACCTCCGTGGAGATTCCCGACGGGGTTGAGGTACTTGGCCTCGGGAGTTTTGGAGATAGATCTGATAGTTTCGTCTTATGCTTTGCCTCTTGCAAGGAACTGACATCCGTGAAGCTCCCGAAGAGTCTTCAATACGTGGGGCCAAGCTGTTTTTCAGGTTGCTCAAATCTGACCGATGTCATCGTTCCTGACGGTATAGGACAGGTAATATGGAAGAGGTACGCAACGAGCAATGACTCATTCGAAGGCACCCACCTGAACCTCAAGAGCCAGGCCGCCGTCAAGGCCATCGGCTACAAGGACGCATTCTAAAATACAGGGGGGCAACTCCGCCCGCACAATCGCACGGCATGACCGCTGGCGTTGCCGGTACCTGCCGTGCGGTTCCGTGCAGTTCGCGTGGCGGGCGGTCATGCCGTCAAGCCAGGCTGCCGGGGTTTCCCGGCGGCCTGGCTGCATTTGACCTGTCCGGCAGCTTGTCCGGCTTACTATCTGACATTCATTTAAGGAGAAGAGACTATGGCAGCAAAAGCATTCAGGGACCTTTCCACGGCGGAGGAGCTCCGGGACTACCTGGACAGGCCGCTCGACCACGTGCGCGGCTCCGTGTTCCACTACACCAGCCTTGAGGCCGTCCTGTGCATCTACTCCCAGCGCACGCTCAGGTTCTCCTCGTTCGAGCGCACCAACGACCGCGCCGAGGCCGCCTTCGTGAGCGAGGAGACCAAGAAGAAGCACTACCTGTGCCTCATGCGCACCATGGAGGAGAGCTACGCCATGTGGGCCATGTACGGCACGCTCTCCCGGCCCCGGGAAGGCCATGAGCTCAGGGACATGTCCGTCAAGCTGGAGATCCCCGTCCCCGCGCTCAAAACCTTTGCGGAGGAGCAGGGGCTCAGGATGACCGGCGTCGCCTACACGCAGCTCGTCAGGGGCGCTGATCGTCATTCCTACTGCTGCCAGACCTGCGAGAACCACAGGGACATAAAGCCCGACCCGGGCATCCTCTCCGGCTACATCAAGGACGTGGCGTGGAAGTACGAGCGTGAGATGCGCGTCTGGTCAGACCGGGAGGCGGTTCCCGTCAGCGAGGGCTTCCTGGACAGCATCCGCGTCATCCCCAGCCCCGTCCTCACGGTGGACCTCTGCCAGTCCGCCCTGAAGGACAACGCCATCTACGGGGATGCCGGGAATCTCATCCGCTTCACGAAGAACAGCTACGAGGGCTCATACCTCGCGCGCTAGGGCCGGGCACACGGGCGGCCTGTGCGCAGAAAAATTGAGTCCCGTCTCTCCTTACTTTAAGGACAGCACCGAGAACTTGCGTGAAAGGTCGGCCTCGCTCATCCCAAGCCTTGACGCCGCGTCCTTCGTAGAAATCAACCCAGACTTTATCATGTCATAGTACGCGGAGAACATTCCCTGCTGCATGCCCTGCTGCATGCCGGCGTTCCAGGCTTTCTTCGCCTTCGTCTCGATTATCGGTCCTCTCATGATGTTGTCCACCCCCTGCATGACGTTCGCATATTTCGAGGCCAGTGTCCTGGCAACCTCGTCCGCAAGTTCGATAATCGTGAGCCGGTCAAGCTCGCCGATTTCATTCTGCTTTTCCAGCTGCTCCAGCTGCTCCAGGATTGTCCGGTACTTGTCCTTCAGCATCTCAAGCTTCCCCTCGTTCGTGTTGTACTCGGGGAAGTCTGCCTCAAAGGTGAAGATGAAGAAGGGAATGAGAAGCAGAAGCTTCTTGCTGAAGATTTCCTCCAGCGTGTAGGATTTCACCTTCATCACCGGGATGGCATAGTCCACCGTCCCGCCCGGCGTTTTTATGATGTAGCGGTACCTGTCCGGCGTCCGCGACGTGCTCCTTAGATACAGCACCGCCGAGTTGGGGAACTCCACGGTGAGCGACTCCTCCCCGCTCTCCCCGCCGTCAAGCGCGATTTGGGCATCATACTCGAACAGGCGGATTAGCATGCGGCTGTCGCTCGTACTCTGACACTCCCAGTGGTAGGTCTTCCGTCTCTTGCCATCCGTCACCGCGAAATTGGTATCGGTTATCCGCTTCTGCCCGGCCTCGTCCTGCTGGCTGATGAAATGCTCGTTCGGCAGGAAGTCGATTTCCTCGCTGCCGGTGTAGTGCTCACCGAACATCTCGTTTATCAGCGGGAGCATGAGCTTGGAGCAGTCATTGACCATGGTGCGGAACGCGTTGTCGTAGATGTCACCCATGAGCTCATTATAGCACAGCGGGCGGTTATTTCAAGGCTTCCCGGACCGGGGGACTCCCGGCCGGACCGTGCGTCAGGAGGATGAGCCTAGGCTTCCTTCTGCATCGGCATGATGATGTGGAAGTAGTGGGAAGCGGGCTCGGGCCTCATGGTGACGGCCTTCATCTCCTCGCTGAACTCGAACGCTATCCTGTCCGCGCCGATGACGCGGAGCGGTTCGTCGATGTAGCGGTAGTTCATCGCGATGACGGTTCCCTCGCCCTCGTAGGAAGACGGGATTTCCTCGTCCGCGCTGCCCAGGTCGCTCTGGCGGCTGGTGATGCGGAGGAGGCCCGGCTCTATGTTGAAGTAGATGCGGCCCGCCTTCTTGTCCACCATCAGGGCGACGCGCTTCATCGCCGCGACGAGTTCGTCCTTGGAGACGGTGAAGCTGTTGGGCTGGCTCGCGGGGATGACGCGCTCGTATGCGGGGAACTGGCCGTCTATGAGGGCCGCACCGAAGCGGTAGCTCGCGAACTTGAAGAAGACCATCTTGTCGACTATCGCCATGCTGATGTTGCCCTCGTCCGGGCAGTGCT
>JAFSSU010000253.1 GCA_017450845.1 Treponema sp. | reverse complement strand
GGGCCTCAGCAAAGGGAACGTATAGCCTTGACGCTACGCTGGCGGTTCCCGCATGGTATCCACCTTCGCGAGCGGGTGCTTGCATCTGTATCATAAAGACCCCCAAGGGCAAGGCTGTCGGGCACACAATCCTGTTGAACGCAAGCAAATGCTCGCTTGGTGGAGCCTCCCTGCTCCATACGTTCCCTCTGATGCGTCCGTAACACACACGGCAAGCAGGGGCGTAGCCGTGTGCCCGGAGGAAGAATTTTACATGGTGTAAAACGTCCGTAACACTCCCCCTGCTACGTCCGTATCACACCCCCTGCTACGTCCGTTCAGCACACCCAAAAACGTCCGTTCAGCACACCCAAAAACGTCCGTTCAGCACACCCAAAAACGTCCGTTCAGGGCTGCCCGAAATTTCACGGAAAGGCCGGCGGATTCATGGCATTCCGCCAAAGCCGAAATTCCATGCTAAAGTTTCTCTAAACCATTTGACAAACAACGAATATGGAAATATAATAGCCTTATGATAGTCATATATCCCGATATTTTCTGCAAGGGGAAAAGGTGGGGAAATTTGACTTTCATGACGATAAGTCAAACAAAGGTGTTTTCCAGTTAAAAAACGGGGGAACAGTGATTTCAAGGAGATTTGAATGAAAAAGGGCGTAGTCATTTTGGGAAGCCTCGTCGCGTTTGCATTCTGCCTTCCAGCAGTAGCTCAGCCAAACACGAGGGCCGTAGAGACAATCGTTATCGATAACTTCGATACACCGGATAATATGGGGTGGACATGGGATGTCCAGGCCAGCCGTTTCATTTCGGATGGCTACCCCATCATTAAGTCCTTCGACGGGATGCCGAACTCCCTGACGCCGTACCACAAGGACAGCGATCCTAAGGCTCAGGTTCTTGGCGTCAAGGTCGCATACGACCGCAAGGGCGACAACTGGTTCGAGGTTTTCCCGAAGGATTCCAACGGTGTGCTGTATGAGATTCCTTTCGTGGGAACGGTCACTCAGATTGATTTCTGGGTGTGGGGTGCGAACTATAACTACACGCTCGAGGCTCTCGTCCGTGATTCCGACGGCGTTGTGCGCGTCCTGGACTGCGGAAGCCTGCTTTTCCAGGGCTGGAGGAATATCGTTATCAATGTCCCCGGCTACATCAAGCAGCATTCCCGTCTGCGCAACGGCCGTCCGAACCTGACCTTCGTCGGCTTTAGGGTCCGTTCTTCTGCCAGCGAGGCTGTTGACAACTACGTTATCTACTTTGACCAGCTCAAGTACACGACGAACACCCTGTCCAACATCTATGACGGTTATACGTTGCGTGCCGCTGATTTCGGCGATTCCAGGCCCAATGGCGCGGACGGACAGTAAGATAGCGGAAGGATATAAACTATAAGGCGGTAATTAGAGATGAAAAAGACTTATTTTGCTTTTTTGGCGGCAGCCATCGTAACTTCCGGCCTCGCTTTTGCGCAGCCAAGCTCGAACGGCAATACCAGCATTTCCGATCCTGACGCTTCTTCAATCGGAAACGATTCAACCCGTGAGGCACTCCGTGAGGTCAGCGTTGACCGTTTTGAGCGCGAGGGCTTCTGGAATGTCCATGCCTCACCGGATTACGGTGTTATCACCGGCCGTCTCTTTGAGGGAAGCCCCGATGCCAAGGAGCCGCTCAACGATGCCGGCAACCAGGAGATGCAGGACACCCATGTTTATGGTGTCAAGATGGAGTTCTTCAAGCGCGGAGTCAACTCATTCTTCGTTAAGGCTGCCCGCCCGATTCCGATTGAGGGAGTCACCAAGACGGTTTCCGTCTGGGCTTGCGGACGCAACATGGGTCACGAGCTGTGGCTCCTCGTTCAGGATTACAACGGCAACAACTTCGAGCTGTGGATGGGCGGACTTGACTTCTCTGGATGGAAGAAGATTACGGTCGCCATCCCCCCGACCCCCGATGGGGAGCATGGAATTGTCCAGCAGAGCGCCTACCATGGAGACAAGCCTGGTCTCCGCATCCTCGGATTCCGCGTAGACTGCTCTCCAATGGAGGCTCAGGGTTCCTACTACTTGTATCTCGATGACCTGAGGGCTGTCACTGACCTCTACGACATGGAGAACAAGGACGAGGATGACATGATGGACAACTGGTAATCAGTTGACATATAGTCTCCGTTTAAGTTAACTGGAGAAAAGACCGCAGGTCACTGCGGTCTTTTTTTGTCTGTGCGGCACTAATCTTATCAAAGCAAATGCCGATAACTGTAGTATGGGATTGAATAGTTTTGTAAATTCAGTGGATTTGATTCACCGGGAGCTTGATGTGCAGAGCCTCCGCTATCAGGTGACTGCGAACAACATCGCCAACAGCGAGGTGCCGAATTTCAAGCGGCAGAGCGTCAACTTTGAGAGCGAGCTCAAGAGAGCCTTTGAGTCCCGCGACAGCGCGCACAACTCCTTCCAGATGCAGACTTCAGACCCCAGGCACGTCAAGAGCGAGCAGCCCCGGGACTGGAGGAAGGTCGCGCCCCGCCGTGTCTCTGACTATACAACAACGTCCAAGGCGAACGGTAACAACGTGGATGCCGAGGAAGAGGCGATGAACATCGTCCAGATTCAGATGCAGTATGCCCTGCTGACGCGTCTGGAGAGCTTTCAGTTCAAGCAGGTCGATATGGCCATGAAGCCGATACGCTAGGATTCGGGATAAGGAGTAGGATATGGGTCTTTTTACCAGCATAAACATCGCGGCGACGGGAATGAGCGCTGAGCGCCTCAGGACCGACGTCATAAGCAACAACATCGCCAACGCGAGCTCCACCAGGACGCAGGACGGCGGCCCTTACCGCAAGCAGACGGTCGTCTTTGAGCCTGTCGCCTCCGAGCACCCCAACTGGCGCTTTCCCTTCGTGGATGCCGACCAGGACAACGGGCCGGGCAGGGGCGTGCGGGTCCGCGAGATTATCAAGGACGAGACCCAGGGCCGCATGGTCTACGACCCGAGCAATCCCGACGCGATAAAGTCCGGGCCGAACAAGGGGTGCGTGGAGTATCCGAACGTGAACATAGTGAACGAGATGGTTGACATGATAAGCGCGAACAGGGCTTACGAGGCCAACAGCTCGGTCATCGAGGGCAGCAAGGACATGTTCTCCGCAGCCCTGAACATAGCCCAGTAGGGGAGGGAATCTAGATGGAAATGACTATAGGAAGCCTGGAGCTTAACAGGACAAATCCCGCCCACCTGGGCACGAAGCCCCTTGGCGTGACCGAGGGCTTCTCGGAGATAAAGCCGGGAGCGGTCGCCAGGACCGGGAAGGATTCTTTTGAAAGTTACCTGCTTGAGGCTGTAGAAAAACTTAACGGCCAGCAGACAGATGTCGATAAGTTAGAGGAGAGGCTTATTACCGATCCTGACAGCGTGGACATCCATGATGTCACGATTGCGATGGCGAAGGCGCAGATGTCGCTGACGCTCGCGCAGACGGTCGTTGACCGCGTAATCACTGGTTGGACGAACCTTTCTCAGACGAGGTAGCGTTTTTCCCTTTTCAAAAAGGTGAAATGATGCTATAATCGGGAAATTACCTGCTCGCAGGTGATTTCTCATATATCAAATGGGAATTGTTATGTGGGAAGTAATTCGTTCACGGGAGGGGAACAATGAACGAATGGTTTAAAAAAAATGTTGGAACCATTAAAGAGAAGTGGGGCAAATGGTCCCTGGTCCAGAAGCTTATCTGCGGTGCGATACTGCTTGCAGTGGTTGCCGCCGTCGTCCTTCTGGCACGGGTATCATCAAAGCCTTCCACTGTCCGCCTTTTCAACTCGCCGATCACGGACGAGAGCCAGAGGGAGAGCATCATAACCCGCCTGGACTCCGACAACGTGAAGAGCTATGTCGATTCTGACGGCTACATCTCAGTTGAGGACGAGAAGACCGCGAGGAAATGGCGGAGCAAGCTGGTCGCGGAGGGCTTCGAGCCTTCCCGCAAAGACCCCTGGAGCCTCTTTGACACGGCCAAGTGGACACGTAACGATTTCGATGACAAGGTAAACTGGAAGCGGGCGATGGAGGATGCCGTCAAGGCCCACGTGGAGCAGCTCGACGGCGTGCGCTCCGCGAACGTCATACTGACGCTTCCCGATGAAAGCCTTTTCTCCGAGAACCAGAAGCCCACGACGGCTTCCGTAACCATATTCGCGAACGATTCAGACCTTCTTGCGAGCAGAAGCCGGGTCAAGGGCATCCAGCGGCTCATCTCCCGCAGCGTCGAGGGCCTTTCCGAGGACAACATCACGATTGTCAACGGGGAGAGCGGAGAGGAGATAAACGACTTTGAAGGAATGGAAGAGAGTGACAGGATAAGTCTTGTCGCCAAGCAGGAAAAGGAACTCCGCAAGCTGGAGTCCGAGTATTCCAGCAAGGTCCTGAAGTCCCTGCAGGCCACTTACGGTGATAAGCGTGTCAAGGTCACCAACATGACCATAGAGATGGACATGTCTCAGGAAACCTATACAGCCGTGAAGCACAGCGGTATTACAATAAAGGAAGACAATCCCGACACGGTCTACGATGACAGCGAGACTGTCCACAGCCTCGTTATCTCAGAGGAGACGGTTGACAAGAAATTTACCGGCACGGGTTACAACCCCGAGGGCCCCGCCGGCGTGGAGGGGCAGACCCCGCCCGTCTACTCCGATATGTCCAACATCATCGGCGAGTCCACTGAGAATGGCGTCAAGCGCAATTTTGCCGTGGATGTGAAGAACATTACCGGAACGAAGTCCCCCGAGAAGGGGCGGCGGACGATTTCCGTCAACATCGACGGAGTTTGGAACTACCCGCTCTATGACGATAACGGCAAGCTCAAGCTGAGCAAGACCGGCGGTTATGAGCGCGAGTATGTACCGATAAGTGATGCGGAAAAGGAAGAGGTCATCAAGCTCTTGAAGGATGCCATCGGTTTTGATGCCCAGAGAAAAGACAGCGTCACCGTGACGAACATTCCTTTTGACCGGACCGACCAGTTCCGCGAGGAGGATGCCGCATACATCAAGGCCCAGCAGACCAAGAAGATGATTTTCTTTGTCCTGCTCGGAATTGCGGTCGTCCTGATCATCTTCATCGCATTCCGCCTGATAAGCCGCGAGATAGAGAGGAGGAGGAGGCTCCGCGAGGAGGAGCTTCTTCGCCGCCAGCAGGCGGAGCGCGAGCAGGCTATCTGGGACGCAAAGAACGAAGACATTTCCGTCACCATGTCCGTTGAGGAGCGCAGGAGGGCGGAACTTCAGGAGAACGCCATCGCTATGGCAAAGGAGCATCCGGAGGATGTCGCCATGCTCATACGCACGTGGCTTAGGGAGGAGGCTTAATCATGGCTGACGCAGCTAAATCAGAGAGCCACATCAAGCAGCCTATCAAGCAGGCTGGCGGTGGTGGGGGCGGCAAGAAGAAAGGCGGCCTCAAGGATTACAAGAGCCTCACCGGAAGGCAGAAAGCCGCCATCTTCCTGGTGGCCCTGGGAAGCGAGGTCTCGTCCGACGTCATGAAGCACCTGAGGGAGGACGAGGTTGAGACCCTCACCTTCGAGATTGCCCGCCTGGATGCCGTTGACGCGGACTTCAAGGAGCAGGTGCTCGAAGAGTTCCAGGAGCTGATGCAGGCCCAGAACTTCATCACCACGGGCGGTATCGACTTTGCCCGCGAGCTCTTGGAGAAGTCCTTGGGCAGCCAGAAGGCGATTGACATAATCAACCGCCTGACGAGCAGCCTGCAGGTGCGTCCGTTTGACTTCATCCGCCGCACCGACCCGGCCCACCTGCTGAACTTCGTCCAGCAGGAGTACCCGCAGACCATCGCCCTTATCCTGGCGTACTTGGAGCCGCAGAAGGCCGCGACGATATTGCAGAACCTGCCGGAGGAAATCCAGCCGGAGGTTTCCAAGCGCCTTGCGACGATGGACCGCACGTCCCCTGACGTTCTCCGCGAGGTGGAGCGCGTCCTTGAGAAGAAGCTTTCCACGCTGTCCAGCGAGGATTACACGGCCGCAGGAGGTGTCGACTCCATCGTCGAAATCCTCAACCTGGTCGACCGTTCCTCCGAGAAGGCGATCATCGAGACACTGGAAGAGGACGATCCGGAGCTTGCCGAGGAAATCAAGAAGAGGATGTTCGTCTTCGAGGATATCGTCATGCTGGACGACCGCGCGATCCAGAAGGTTCTCCGCGAGGTGGATCAGCAGGAGCTTGCGAAGGCGCTCAAGGCCGTCGATACGGAAGTCCAGGACAAGATTTTCCGCAATATGTCCAAGCGCGCGGCGAGCATGCTCAAG
>JAFSSU010000252.1 GCA_017450845.1 Treponema sp. | reverse complement strand
CTCGCGCATATCGGGCAGGACCGGACGGAGCTGACATACCGGGGTATCAGCGACCTGCGTAATCTTGCCAATGACACATCCTGCGATGCCGCCTCCGCCTTTGAGCGCGCGGGTATGCTGTGCGTAGATTTCGCCTGTGATGCGCTGGGGCGGCATGTGGCGGAGTCATTCGACTACCGCGACGTGCTCAGGGAAAAACTCGGGGACAAGCCCTTCACGCCCCGCAGCTGGAACTTTTCCCGCGCACGGGCGCGGAGGATTGTGCAAGAGTAAGACAAGGGCCGGGGCCGGAGATGGACTTCACCTTCCTCAACTTGGTGGAAATGTTTATGTATGTGATTATTTTGTTCGCAATTTTTATAGGAATACCTTTCGTTCTCAGCTTCCTCAACCTCTGGAATTTGTTCGCCGGACGCAAGCTTATCCCCCGGGTCCTGCTGTTCCTCACGTTGATTCTGGGAATTGCTTTTTATTGGGTGCATGCAGTTGTCTTTGACGTGACTGATGCGGAATGGAACGAGGAGGTTATTGAGGGGGCGTATCATTCCCCGCTTTCCGGGGAGTATCTTTTTTCATTCTTGACTTTGATTGCTGTCGGAATTGTCTCTCTCCTTACGATTGCCCTTGTTCCTGCGCGGAAGCTTTCTCCGATTGCCGCGGCTTTTTCTCTGGCGGGCGTCCTGCTCGGGAATGTGCTGAGCGTCTTGTTCTGCCTGCAGCTTGCGCCGCTCTTTTTCATGAAATCCCCGCCGTATTTCGCGGGTTTTATAGAGAGCATGCCTCTGCTGTTCCATTTCAATGTTCTCTTGATTTCGCTTTATCATGTCCGCGCCCAGGTCCTGGCGCAGATTCCGCTTATGGACGGAAAGATAGAAAGGTCGCGTTCTTCCGTCCTTAAACGGCTGTATTCGTTTTTGAGGAAGGCTTCGCACTGGCCCGTCGCAACGTTCGCCGCCCTCGTCCCTCTTGTGATGCTGACAGAAGCCGTTCTTATCCTGTTCGGGCAGGGGGCGGACGGCTGCGCAAAGATGTTTACGATGACGGCGGACTGGACCTTTTCTTCCCAGATTCCGCCTCCGCCGCTTGACTATGACGGGCATTATCTTTGCACGGTTGCCGCGGGCGGGCACAGAAAGATCGTGAAGCCGCTCCGCATGGGAAAGCGCAGGGGGGTAAGCATCGTCGTGAACCGCCAGCTCATGGTGGCGAACGCGTTCGAGGAACTGCTTGCGGAAAGAGCCCCGCGCCTGCATGGAAAGATCCGCCGCTTCTACGATGCGCACGGCTACCCGATCTCACGGCTCATCACGACACCGCTCCGTGCCGATGCGGTCTATGTCCTGATGAAGCCGCTTGAGTGGCTGTTTGCCTTCGCGCTCTATCTGCTCAGCACGGATCCCGAGGAGCGCATTTCACGGCAGTACGCATAGGGGATGAGGGTGTCTGAGAAAACGCGGCTGGCAATCCTGATAGCGGGGACCGTTTTCATAATCATCATCGGCGTTCTGCTTGTTTACGGCTGGTTCGACTTTCTGCTGGATGCGATGCGGGAGTTCTCCGTTGACAAACTGCCGCCGCTCGTCGTTATCCCGCTCGCGATTGTGGGAGGGGTTTTCAGATGGAAAAGGATATGGCTCCTGTTCGATGTTACGGGCATTATGAACCGGGAGAGGCAGAACGATAGTTCCGATCATCAGCAGTCCCAGTAATAGGCGATCCGGGAAAAGTCGTGCCGCTTGAGCGCGTCTGAGTTTATAAGGAATGTTCCTATGCCGTCATTGCCCCAGCCCCAGCGCATCACCTTTTTGTTTCCATCTCCTGAATTCAGTTGGAGCAGGGGCGTGTCAAAATAGGAGGCCTCCTCCTCTGGCATGTTGAAGCTTCTGAAGTCGTATGAGGCGATGAAGGCGGGATACCCGAGCATGTGGCATGAGGATTCAGCTTTCAGGAGCGAATATATTTGAGCCGCGTGGATGTTGACGCCCGATGAGCCGATCAGGTCGTACAGGCTTGGTCTTCCATCGAATTCTTCCCCGGTGATTTCCTGTACAGCGGATTTGAGCACGCCGCTCATCCTGTGGTCGGCTTCGTCCATGTAAGAAATTCCCTGCGAGAAGACGAGTGCGCAGGGCTCAGCACCGGTGAGGTCGCGATGTCCTCTGGTTGAATCACGATACGCCAGATGTCGTCTTCGGTGATGCGTTCGTCAGGATCTTCATGGAACACGACCCGCCAGTCCTTCTGTTCCATCAGCAGCATGGCGTCCATCCCGTAATCAACCGCGTGTGCCGAGATGAAGAACTGAAGGATGCCCTTTTTGGGCAGAAGCTGGCTTTCGTAGGGGCATTCGCTGAAATTCAGCTGGCAGAGGAGCTGCATCTTCCTGCCTTCCGCATCAAAGGGGTATTCCTTCGTCATATCCCAGTAGGGAATCCCTCCGATCTTGGAGCCGGTCAGGGGCAGTTCGGCGTTCAGGTCGAGCTGGAGCGGGAAATACGGGGTGGACGCATGCGCCGTGAGGTATCGTTTGAGCTTCTCGATTCCCTCCTCCGTGGCGAAGGGGCCGCTAAGAATCCGCAGGTCATGGAGGAACTGGGAGAAGCCAGCGTAATACGCGGGGATTGAAAAGCGGTTTCCGGCAAAACTCAGGACACAGTTCTCGCCCATGGAGAAGCAGGTCTTGAAATCGCTGAACCGGTAGCGGTAGGTCCTGAAAAGCTTGCGGATGAGGATTTCGCGTTTGTCCGCCCTGATGACGGCGGCATTGTTGTGCCACAGCAGGATGGCGCTCGCAAGGTCTATGGCCGCGAATGCCGCGCAGGGAAGATATGCCCAGATTATTCCAGAAAAGACAGCGAGCGCACCGAACTCCACGAGCGCAAGTGCGACGACCGTGTTCTCGATGATGGTCGCGGGTTTTCGGAAATCGTTCCGTACAAGGTAGTCGTATCGCTTTTTCACTGGCTCTCGATGATATCATCTTTTACACCGGGAGACAAGCGAGCCTCTGTGAGAATCCTATTGAAAACTCATCGTGAATGCTGTATGGTGGAAGACAGCATTTTCTGCCTGGAGGGAATGATGGATTACGAAGAGGCTGCGTCGTATTGGATACAGAAGGACAGGGACTCGGTTCACATGAACGAGCTGCTGCTGAAAAACAAAATCGAGCAGTTCATAACGGCGCACAACACCTGCGCGCTCGCGACGGCCTGTGACGGATTTGTCCGCTGCACGCCGATCGAATACAACTATATCGGCGGGTTCTTCTATCTCTTTTCCGAGGGCGGGCTTAAGTTCAAGGCACTCAAAGAGAACAAGCATGTCGCGCTGGCGATTTACGAGCCGTATGGCGGATTCGGGAAGCTGAAGGGGCTGCAGGTGACGGGAAGCGCGGAGATCGTGGAGCCGTTCAGCGGCGAATACCTGAAGCTTCTGGAGTTCAAGAAGATTCCGCTGGAGGCGATGAAAAAGCTTCCCCAGCCGATGTACCTGATAAAAATCGCCCCCAAAAGCTACGACTACCTGGACTCGGAGCTGAAGAAAGAGAGCCTTGCGAGCAGGCAGCACGTGGACCTGTAAGACAGGGCGCCCGCGGGCAGCACGCCGCCCACGGGCGGGCCGCCTTCGACAGGCAGCCCATAGTCCGGCTACAGCCTGGCGGCTATCTCGTCGATGAACTCCCAGCTGTTGACGATCTTCTTGGCGGCAGGTTCGGCGAGGCGGGCCAGGTCGCCCGTCATGATGCCGTCCTCGATCGTGCCGAGCGTCGCCTTCTCCAGCTTGTGGGCGAAGTCTGCGAGCTCGGGGGTGCCGTCCAGCTCCGCCCGCTTGGCGAGTGCGCCCGTCCAGGCGAAGATCAGGGCAACCGGGTTGGTGCTCGTCTTCTCGCCCTTGAGGTAGCGGTAGTAGTGCTTCTGCACCGTGCCGTGGCTCGCCTCGTACTCGAACTGCCCGGTCGGGCTCACGAGGACGCTCGTCATCATCGCAAGGCTGCCGCAGGCGGAAGCAATCATGTCGCTCATCACGTCGCCGTCGTAGTTCTTGCAGGCCCAGAGGAAGCCGCCGTCGGTCTTCATCACACGGGCAACCGCGTCGTCGATCAGCGTGTAGAAGTATTCCAGCCCCGCCGCGTCGAACCTTGCCGTGAACTCCCTGTCGAAGACCTGCTGCATGATTTCCTTG
>JAFSSU010000251.1 GCA_017450845.1 Treponema sp. | reverse complement strand
GCAGTCCTCCCTGCAGGTCGAGTGGTGCTTATGTTCCACCTGGGCGGCGTGCATCAGGCTGCGGTGGGTATGCAGGATGGCCTTGGGGAAGCCCGTCGTGCCGCTGGAAAAGTATATCGCCGCGTCATCGTCGTCGGAGAGGATGACGCTCGGGTTCGCGCTCGAGTAGTCGGCCACAAGCTCCCGGTAGCTTTCCGCGAAGGTCGGGCAGCCCTCGCCCACGTATATCAGGAGCCTCTTCTCGTTGAGCTTCTCCTCTATGTCCTCGATGCGGCCGATGAACTCCGGCCCGAACAGCAGCACCTCCACGTCCGCCAGCTTGACGCAGTAGAGGATTTCGTCCGCCGTGTAGCGGAAGTTCAGCGGGACTGCGATGGCCCCGCTCTTGAGGATGCCGAAGTAGATGGGAAGCCATTCCAGGCAGTTCATCATCAGGATTCCGACCTTCTCGCCCTTCCTGACCCCGCGGGCCAGCAGCATGTTGGCCATGCGGTTGGCCTTCTCGTCAAAGACCTTCCAGCTGATTTCCCTGCGGTAGCCCTTCTTCTCGGTGGGCTGGATGAGGGAATATTCCTTCCATGTTATCTTGCGGGTGTCTTCCTGCTCAGGGTTCAGCTCCACCAAGGCGACCTCATCGCCGTAGAGCCGTGCGTTTCTCTCCAGATACTGCGTAATTGCCATAATAGGCTATTTTCAGATATAACGCGGATTTTGTCAATCCCGCAGGCGGCCCTGCCACTGCGGTCAAGTTTTGCAAGATAATCCGCATTACGCTTGGCCTTCGCCATTGCCTTATAATCCGCCTCGGGGATGAGGATGCCCCTCAATAGCACAAGGCCATCCGCTCCGTGTTGCGGCTTCCGCAGTCCTTGCAGACGAAGCAAGTTTCTTCAAAAGTTGGCCGCATGAAATTCGGTATAAACGCAAACCATCCTTCTGTATAGAACCTCACACATGGCTATTCCTTTTATAGCTCCACTGTTTTGATGCGGAGAGTTTCCTTCCTTGTCTCTACAAAGGCTTTCGTCCCATTCCACAAGTTACAGGCGGGACTGGAAGTCTGCCTCGCTCATCCCCAGCTTCTCGGCGGCATCTTTCACGGACAGCAGCCCATCCTTCACCAGTTCGGCGTAGGCGGAGAACTTGCCTTCCTTAATACCATCCTCTCGGCCTTCCTTGATGCCGCGTTGTCTGACATCGTAATCATGGAGGTTCCATGCCAGATACTCGTTCACGAACGTTTGCTCGAATCTCTTTGCCTGTACCATATTTGCAATCCTCCTTGTCAAATCAGATTCCGCCGTGTTGTTCCTCACGAAAGAAAGGAAAGCCCGTATGCCGGGGTCTTTCTCCTCCTTGTAAGCCTCCGCGTTGAAGACGACATGATGGGTCTTGTCGCCCAAGTCCACAGATCCGTCCTCCCTGCACTTCCGCTCGAACGTATAGGCAGGAAGTCCCTTGTCGAACGGGTCGTCAAGGCAGATGAAGATTATATAGCTCTCCTTCAGCTCCGAATAAGCCGCGCCCTTCAGGAGGCTGTCAGCGTCTATCATCGCCTGGTAATAGCGAGTCCTCTTCCCGATGCTCTCAATCTTGTAGGTCTGGCATTCTACGTCGAAAACCTTGTCGCACCCTGCGACATAGACATCGAGACGCACGCCCTTCTTTGAATAGAAGGGGCTTATTGACTTCTGGAGCTCCGGATATTCAATATGGTCTATCTTGACCTGCAAGAGCAGCTCCAGAACGCCCTTGCAGATATCAGGCTCCCGCATGACGGCTCCGAACATGAAGTCGTCACTAAAAACGAGCTGGTTGACCGGCTTGAACTCGTATGTCCTGCTCTCATCCATGCCTACAGGATAGCACGGATGAACCAAAAAGTCCACTGGGATGGGCGGGCAGGACGCGAAGCGCCCAGCTCATCCGCTTTCAATAGAACACGAACATATCCTTTTCCGTGTTGCGGCTTCCGCAGTCCTTGCAGACGAAGCAAGTTTCTTCAAAAGTTGGCCGCATGAAATTCGGCATAAACGCAAACCATCCTTCTGTATAGAATCTCTTTCGTCATGATCGTGCTAATCCATTATTCTTACAATTATCAGAACGGGCAAACACAACGAACAGCCGGCATCACGCCTCCGTCTAAAGCCCCTCTTCCTTCAAAAGCCGGGCTAGATATTCGCTGTCCGTGCTTGCCCTGCTCAGGTCATCAATACGCCCTGACTCAATCAGACGTTTGTTCAGAGCAAGGATGGTGTTCTGGCCGCTTATAAAACCGTCATGCTGTCCGGCTATGAAGCCGTCATGCTGTCCGGCTATGAAACCGTCATGCTGTCCGGCTATGAAACCGTCATGCTGTCCGGCTATGAAACCGTCATGATGCCCCAAATCAAAGCCCCGTTTCTCCACCCTGTCAAGAACCTCACACATGGCTATTCCTCCCTCCGCCCTCGGCGGTATCTGAACTTCCTCGAACCGTCTGTCCTTCGTGAGCACCGCCATCAGCTGCAGCACCTCGTGCACGTGGCGGATGGTTTCCGCCGACGGCTTGTACTCCTTGTTCTTGCGGACCTGCACGAAGTAGTCCGCCACAATCCTGAAGTCACTCCTGAACTTGGTCACGGTCTCGGGCTCCAGCCAGGCTATCTCGAAGACGTTCACCTTGTAGTCGCTGACATACGGCTTGAGCTCAGGCGGGATCTCCAGGCACTCCAGCAGGCTCCTGTGCTTGTTCCACCGCTCCTCCCCGAAGTACAGCACCAGCGTCACGACCGGGTAGCGGGGCTTCCGCCTT
>JAFSSU010000250.1 GCA_017450845.1 Treponema sp. | reverse complement strand
TTCTCTGATCCAATGCACCGGCCGTATCCGTCTGACGGAAACTTCCTGTCCTTTTATTCGATGTATATGAAACCGGAGATCGTATTGCAGTCCCTGCCGATCATCATGAGAAACAAGCAGGACGATGAGGATACCTGGAGGCGGAACTTCTACGAGACCGGCTGGTGGATCGGCTACGACATGGATACCGGCTTCAAATTCGAAGAACCGGAAGCGGAGAGTCTGGGTGACTTGCAGTACTACTTCTATCCTGCCGCCCTGAACGCGATGCGGGAGATTGCTTCATTGTGCGCCGACAACGGCATCGAGCTTCTTGTCTTTTCCAGCCCCATGTTCGCATACCAGTTCCGCCTGTCTGCAAGGGCGGGATACCTGGATTTCCTGGAGCAGCTGGCCTCCGTCACGCCATACTACAATTTCTCCTGCCTGAACGCGATAACTGAGGACGACTCCAACTACCTGGACCCGAGCCACTACAAGGCCCGGATTGGCGATATGATCCTGACCCGCATTTTCTGCGAGGACAAGGCCGAGCACAAAGCGGATATGTTCGGTGAGTACGTCACGCAGGATAACGTGGGTCAGCTGTTGGCATCCCTCCGGGAACAGCTGGGACAGCCCTAACTCCCGTATACCTTCCTGCCCCCGTGGAAGCATGCCGTCACTTTTCCTGTCAGTTCCCTGTTTTCCCAGGGACTGAATTTGCCCTTGCTGTAGAAAGCCTCCCCCCGTACAGTCCAGCTCCGCCCCGCGTCCAGGACTGCGAGGTCGGCCCGGTAGCCCTCCTTGAGCAGGCCCCTGTCGCCGAGCGAGAGCAGGCGGGCGGGCGTTGCAGACATCCGTGCCGAGAGAGCCCGCAACTCCATGCCCCCCTCCAGGACGAGGTTCGTGTGGCAGACGGCGAAGGCAGTCTCAAGCCCTGAGAAACCCGGGCTGCCGGTTTTTTTGTCCTGCATGGTATGAGGCGCGTGGTCGGTCGCAACCACATCCGCTTCCCCGCGTATCAGGGCGGCGATGAGAGCCTGCCTGTCTTCTTCCGCGCGGAGCGGCGGGTTGACGATGTTGAAAATGTCCGGCATCGAACTGCCGGTCAGCCCGATGTGGTGGGGCGTAACCTCAAGGCTCAGTTCCTGCCCTGCCTTTTTTGCCCTCATCGCGGACTCCAGGCAATGCGCGGTGCTGACGTGGCAGAGGTGCAGGTGGCAGCCTGCCGCCGCCGCAAGCCGGATGTTCCTGTCGGTCGCCGTGTCCTCGGCAAGCCTGAGCAGCTCATCGGCACGGGCAAGGATTTTCGCGGCTTCTTCCCGGTTGCCTTTCGCGAGCTCCTCCAATGCGGCCTTGCGTAGCGGGCGGGCGGCGGCGGCAAGGAACGGGTCCTCGCAGTGGCATGATACGATTATTCCACGCCGGGCGGCAATCGTCATGGCCTCGTACATCACTGCGCTGTCCTGTACCTCGTGTCCGTCCTCGGTGATCAGAGGTACGATTTTCCGGTCAAGACCGTCCAGATGGGAGATGTCCTTCCCGCCGAAATCCCGTGTGATGCTGACTGCCTGGAACAAGTTCGCTAGCCCTATCTGTACCCCCCGCCTGTTGTTGGCGCAGGCTGCCTCCTGGGACGAGACGACGGGGTTCGTGTTGGGCATGAGGACGAGCGTACCGAATCCGCCCGCCGCCGCAGCCCGCGAGCCGCTCTCCAGGTCTTCTTTCTGTGTCAGGCCGGGGTCACGGAAGTGGGCGTGCATGTCGATGAAGGCGGGCATGACGACCTGTCCTTGTGCGTCGAACAGTTCTGTTCCGTCAGTGCCTGCCGCCCGGACGACGGGGGCTGCCTCCTCGCCCGTGAGGAGCCGCTCTATTTTTCCGTCCGAGACGAGGAGGGCGGAGCCTGCCCTGTCCATTTCCGCGTCAACCAGACGGGCGTTGTATATCAGCGTCTTATGTTTTTGTTCCATATCCCCATGCTATCACAAGCCGGGCAGATGGGCAAGAAAGAGCTTCTTTGTCTGTCAGCTGATTTTCTGGAATTTTACCCCTTCGCTGTCCAGGTAGGCGGTCTCCGTATAGCCTGCCTCTGTTGCCAGCCGTACCGCCGTATCGAAAGCGAAGTCCAGGTTGCATCCCTTGTGCGCGTCCGAGTTTATCATGACGGGAACTTTCCTCTCGTGCAGGAGTCTGAGGAAAGCCGGGGAGGGGAAGGGGCTGTCCATGTAGCCCCTCGCCATGCCGCCGGTGTTTATCTCCACGATGATGCCTGCTGCCGCTGCCGCATCGGCGGTTTTTTCCAGCTGTTCCGCGTACCAGTCCTCGTCTTCCCTGAAAAGCGGGTCCGCCCCCCTCTCGTTCTGCTTGCGGATAACGTCGGCATGTCCAAGGACCGTGAAGCGGCTTGTCCTGAGCATCTGCCGCTCGGCCTCAAAATAGGCGGTCACTGCCTGCCGCACGTTCCCGCCGAAGTATTTCGCTATCCGTTCCCGGGTCTCCGCGCAAGGGCCGTCCGCCTCGAAGTAACCTCCGTCGCCCAGCACGAAATGCACCGAACCGATGAGGAAGGCGGGCTTGAACTGCCCGTAATACACCTTGTCTTCCATGTCGGGTTTTGTGAGGCCCGGAATGAAGTCCGCCTCGAATCCCGTCAGAATCTCCATCCTGCCCCGGTATGTCTCCTTGAGCCGGGCGGTCTCCGCCATGTAGGACTCGTAACCGCCGGGAGCCATGCTGATGTGCCATGAGTCGCTGAAGGGGAACATCGCGTGGGAGCTGAAGCCCAGCATCGCGAATCCTTTCTGTTCCGCTGCCCGGGCCATGTCCTCCGCGCTCTCTTTCCCGTCGCAGAATGTCGAGTGGGTGTGGTAGTTCGTCTTTATCATAGCGTGCTTTTCCAGTTCTTTATGATGTTCTTGAGCTTGAGGTAATCCAGCGCGAACGCCGTCCTGCGGTCGTCAAAGCTTTTGGTATCCTTGGCCATAGCCGCCCGCTCCATCTCTTTCGCCGTGTCCCGAAGCTTGTGCGCGCTGACAGCCGCGCTGCTTCCCTTGAGCGTGTGCGCGTCGAACCTGAGCTGGCTGAAGTTCATCTCCGGTTCGGCAAGCTCCTTCTTTATCTTTTCCAGGAGCTTCTGCGTCTGATCCTCGTATTCGTCTATTATCGAAAGGGCGAGCTGTGGGTCGCCGCCCGCAGTGTTCATGAAGTCCGCGATGTCCCACATTTCGGATGCGGTGTTGTTCATCTCCGCGAGGTTGACGATCGTCTTTGCCTCGGGAATCAGCAGGACGGTGTTCCACTTTTCCAGCATCTTCCTGACGGCATCGCGCTTGTAGGGCTTGATGAGTATGTCGTTTATGCCCATCTTGGTGTATTCCCGTATGTCATCGGGGTCATCGTTCGCCGTGCAGGCGATGATGATTCCTTTGAAGCCACCGCTGCGTATCTCCTTGGTCGCGTCTATGCCGTTCTTGACCGGCATGAAGATGTCCATGAAGATTATGTCTATCTGAGGGTTCCTGGCAATCCTGTCCACTGCTTGCTGCCCGTTCTCCGCGAGCGAAACCGTCGCCCCGTATTTCTCCAGGAATGTGTTGAGCAGCTTGCGGTTCACAGGGTGATCCTCGGCGATGAGAATAGAAAGTCCCTTCGCTATGCTTGCCTCCGTCGCGCGGGCGGCCTTCTTCCGCACGCTTCTCTCTATCTCGTCAACCGTGTATTCCGTGCGGCTGAATATGGCGAGCAGCCGGTCCCTCTTGATGGGCTTGTAGATGTAGCCGTCAAAGAGGTCCAGCATTTTCATCCTCGCGTCTTTTCCCATCTGACCTTCCGCGACGGTCAGGTAGAGGCGGAGCGGGGTGATGGCTGAGGACCTTCGTATCGTGCTCGCGACGCTCCAGCCGTCTATGCGGGGCATGAGCATGTTGATGAAGGCGATGTCGAAGGGTTTCTTTTCCTCGGAGCTGTTGGTCAGCTTGTTCAGTACCTCCTGTCCGTTTTCCGCAGTGGCGATGTTCTTTATGCCGAGGGAGACGAGCTTCTTGGCGAATGCCCTGGCGGCGAGGCGGTTGGGGTCAGCTATGAGAATCCGCGCGTCCTTGGGAATATAGTCCGGCACGGGCTTCTCCAGGTCGAAGTCTGCTTTCACGAGCGGGAGAGAGAACCAGAAGTTGGAGCCTCCCGAAGGGTTGCTCCGTATTCCGATTTTGCCGCCCATCACCTCGACGAGGTTCTTGCTTATCGTAAGTCCTAGGCCGGTACCCCCGTACTTGCGGGTCATGCTCGCGTCCACCTGGAAGAAGTCGTTGAAGATAAGCTTCTGGTTCTTTGCGGCCACACCTATCCCGCTGTCGATGACCTGGAAGAAGAGGTTGTTGTTCTCCACCGAGAGCTTGACGTAGATGTAGCCCTTCGCGGTGAATTTGACCGCGTTCTTGACAAGGTTCAGGAGTATCTGCTGCACGCGGGTGGGGTCGCCCATGATGTTCCGCTGCATGGAATAGTCTATGTCGGTGATGATTTCCACGCCCTTGCTGAACGCGTCCATGCTGACAAGATCGACGACGTGCTCTGTCAGCTCGGAAATGTCGAAGGGTATGCTCTCAAGCTTGAATTCCTTGGAGCGGATTTTTGTGAAGTCAAGCACGTCATTCGCGAGCTGGAGGAGGACGTTCGCGCTGAACTCTATCTGCCTGACGTACTCGGTCTGCTCCTTGTCCAGCGCCGTGTCGTCCAGCAGCTCCGTCGTGCTGATGATTGTCTGGATGGGCGTCCTGATCTCGTGCAGGGTGCTGGCCAGGAAGCGGCTCGCCGTCTCCAGTGAGTTGTCGCCCATTCCCTAAAAACCGGTGTTGGTGTCGATTATCGCCGACAGGGCCGTCTGGATGATGACCTCGGGTTTCTGCGGCTTTAGGATGAAGTTCGCGGCTCCCAGCGATATCGCGTCGGTGACGTACTGCTTTTCTGTCGCCTGAGAGTAGACCAGAACGGGGGAAGCGTACTTCTGCCTTTGCAGGTTCCTGAGCACGTCCAGCCCGTTCATGTTGGGGATGAAGATGTCCAGGATGACGATGTCAAACTCCTTGCCTTTCAGGTCGTTCAGGAAGGTCACTCCGTCACTGTATATCGTAATCTTAGCCTTTATCCTGTCGAAGGTACCGACGAGGATTTTCTGGGAGACCGGGTCGTCATCGATTATCGCTACCCGCATTATGTCACCCTCGTCCCAGCTGCTCTTGCCTGTCCCGCCGTAGTCGCTGGAGAAGCGCAGGTCGATGTCGTTCTCGGGCAGCGTCTTGTTGGGGATAAGGATGCGCTGCAGGAGAGGGTCCTTGCTCTCGGAGATGGCGAAAATCTCCAGCAGGGGATTCAGCACGGTGTTTATGTCGTCGGTAATCTCTATCCCCTTGTATTCCTCGTGCCCGTTCACGAAGTCCTTGAAGAACGTGTCGTTCGTCAGTATCTTTATGCTGGTCTTCTTTATTATCCTGTCTGCGAGTATCGTGTCCAGCAGCAGGCTGATGTTGGTCATGTCCAGGAAGCAGAAGTTCATGCCGCTGAGCATCAGGACCAGCTTTGGGGCGGTCATCTTGAGCTTGGTCTTGCATTCGTCCAGGCGGTAGCGGAGCATCGAGATCTTGTCGCGGTTCAGGCCGCCCGCTATCTCTATGAAGAAGATGTTGTCGGTGACATGCATCTCCAGGATGCAGTCTGTCTGGTCGGCGGTGAAGCTCTGCCCCAAGGCCTCTCCGATGGACTTGAAGAAGCAGTCGTATTTGATCGGCTTCCTGAAGTATTTCAGCACCCTGAAGTTGGCAAGGAAGGCGATCCTGCGCCTGTCCGTCATGTCTCCGACCGCGATGATTGGGATGGACTTTGCGTTCGGATCCTTCGCCTTTTTCTCCAGGAAGAGTACGGCATCCTCGCCCAGCTCCCCCACGTCGATGATGATAAGGTCTGGCAGGATCTGGATGAGATCCGTATACGCGCTCCTTAGGTTGGGGCTCTGCTCCAGCTTGACCTGCTGCTGGCTCAGCCCCTCCGTGAGGTAGTCGAAGAACTTGTAGGACGCACCTATCAGGAGAACTTGCTTCATATCTATATATTACCCCTTTTCCTGTAGAAATTCAATTACAAATCTGCTAGACTATAAAAAACGATGAAAGCGGAGGTTCTGCGGATGAAAAGTGCCATAGTCCTGATTGCGGACGGCAGCGAGGAGCTGGAGGCCCTCTCCCCTGTCGATTACCTGAGGCGTGCGGGGGTGGACGTGAGCGTCGTCTCCGTTGGGACGGCCTCGCGGACGGTCACCTTGTCCCGCAAGGTCAGCGTCAACGCGGACATCAGCCTGGAGGCTTACCTCTCGGCGGCCTCTGGCAACCTGCCTGATGCCGTCGTGGTACCCGGAGGCATGCCGGGGACGACCAACATAGCGGCTTCACGTAGCGCGGTCGCCCTTGTCGGGGAGATGCACAAGGCCGGAAAGCTGGTCTGCGCCATCTGCGCCGCGCCCGCCTTCGTACTTTCCAAGACATCCGCCCTGGAAGGCAGGTCCTGGGCCGGCTACCCCGGAACCGAGGAGAACGCGGGAGCCTTTGTCTCCGGTTACCAGGCAGACAAGGCCTTCGTCCATGACGGCAACGTCATTACAGCCCGCGGGCCCGGAGCTGCGGAGGAATTCTCGATGGAGATAGTGCGGACGCTCTGCGGGGAGTCCGTGGCTGACAAAGTGAAGAAAGCCGCCCTGCTGCGCTAGCGCGGGGCTGAAACCATAAGTAAAAAGGAGGTTCGTATGACAGTAAAAGAGTTCTATGATACGATAGGCGGCGACTATAACGCGGCATTGACCCGCCTGATGGACGACGGTTTCATCACCAAGCTGCTGGGCAAGTTCAAGGCTGACCAGAACTATGCCAACCTGACCGTGGCCCTGGATGGCGGAGACGGCAAGGCGGCCTTCGTCGCGGCCCACACGCTCAAGGGCCTTGCCCTGAACATGGGCATGGACAACCTGGGCAACGCGGCCTCCGAGCTGACCGAGGCCCTTCGCGGGGACTCGCCGGACGTGGAGAAGGGCAAGAGCCTGCTCCCCGCCGTCGTCGCCGAGTACAAGAAGGTGGACGACGCCCTCAAGCAACTGCTCCCCTAAATCTTCTCGTCTATAAGCCTGTCCAAGGTCTTTTTGGCGTAGTCATGTACCCTCTGTGAGAACTGGGGGTACAAAAGGTAGCCCAGTATGGCGTTGCCTTTGCGTATGAACGTGTTCCTCCCCATGAAACGGCATATCTCGTATGTCGCGTCGCATATCGCCATCAGCACGCCGTCATTTGCTGAGTGCTGTGCCGTGTACATGAGCGCGTCCAGCATGGAGCCGTCCGCATCGAACGCCGTCTCGCCCGCGGCCTTGACGAGCGTAAGGGAGAGGGGGGACCCGCTCGTCTTGATCATGAGGCGGGCGATGTAGGGGGCGAATGAGGCGAGCTGGCTGGATGCGGCGAGCGAGAACAGCTCCTGGCAGTAGGCGGGATGTGTCAGGTAGTAGGAGCTGCTCGAAGCCCTGGCCGAGCCCGCCACGTTGTATGCCATATCTATAGAAGAAATCTCGCTGTTCAGCAGGGACACATAGCCCTGTTCCCGTGCCCCATAGTCCCCTTTCTTCCAGTCATCCATCATCTCAATCGACAGTTTGCCGCTGATTGCCCTGCCGTACACGTCGGAGGATCCCAGGTTGCTGTCCGAGCAGAAGGCATAGTACTGCACGGCTGTCTTTTCCTTGAACTGTGAGTCCAGCCCCGCCGAGAGGCTCTGCCTGACCCGGTAGGATGATATGACCCAGTCCTTTCCCATGAAGTTTATGAAGCCCTCGTCGGAGATGAACATATAGGACCATGTTGAGGAGTTGTTGTATGTCGCCTTCCAGACAGGCAGGGCCTCGCCCGAATAGCACTCCGCCGTCCCGTTGTCAGCAAGGGCCAGCCCCTGGGCTGTGACCGCCTTGTAGCGGAGGGAAGCGGCGTTCAGGCCGGTCCTTGCTTCCGCCTCGATCTGCCCGGTCTGCGTGTTGACGTAGAGCAGGCGGGCAGGGGAGCCGGCGAGGAAGGCCGCCGTCCTGCTGGAGAAGACCCCGGTGACGATCTGAGCTGCGGAGGAGAAACGTGTCTCCGAAGACGCTTTTATCCAGCTGGAGACCGACTTGCCCCCCTGCACGCTGCACAGGCCGATCGCCCCGTCTGCGAACGCGAGGAGCACCCCGTCCCCGCAGGATGCCGCCGACTTGACCGTGCCTGAGAAGGTCAGTTCCTCCATCGGCTTTCCGAAGGGGGAGAGGGTCAGGGCGCAGCTCTTCCCGCCCTCGCTCTTTGTCAGGAAGACGAGAATCCTTCCGTCATTCAGCTCCAGCAGGGGGAGGCCCGTGTCCTGCCCGTCCACGTCGGTCACCCAGCGGCGGGTTCCCTTGAGCCCGTAGCAGGCGACCTTGCCGCCACCCCTGACGAAGACCCTTCCGTCCCGCCCCGCGACGGGATCTCCGTCCATGCTGAATCCGGGCCGGGCCTTCCACAGCTCCTTGCCGCCGGGGCCAATCATGCACAGGGTCGTCTTGCGGCTGACGGCATAGAGGATGCCGCCAAGTCCGGGGGAGAGGCTTTCCACCTTGCTGGAAAGGCCGTGCGTCCAGACCGCGTTCCCTTCTCCGTCAAAGGCATAGAGGATTTTCCCCTCGATGGGAATCATATATCCTGACTCGCACCGCACCGCAGCGGCGAGGGCGGCTCCCCCCAGCACCGTCACCTTGGAGGGCTTTATGGCGGACAAGTCGATTACGGGGCAGGACGGGGCTTCCTCCTTGGAAGGATCTGCGTTCGCGGTCTTGCCGGGAGCCGCGCCAGATGCGCCTTTGTTCACGGACCGCTTGTCCGCCGCGAACGTCGGGAACGCACAGAGGAGAGTCAAAACAACAGGCAGGAACAGTTTCGCTTTCATTTCTATTTTCTTAACCACGCAAGGCTTTCGATGTGACAGGTCTGCGGGTAAAAATCCAGCAGGAAGAGGCGGTCAAGCCTGTAGCCGCCCCTGACCAGGGCTGCCGTGTCGCGTGCCTGGGTCGCCGCGTCGCATGAAAGGCTCCGGATATGGGGGATGTCCGATCCGGCGAGCCAGGAGCTGACGGACTTCTCCATGCCGCTCCGGGGCGGATCCACTACCACCGCGTCGAACTGTCCGTTCAAGGCCATGTACCGGGCGGCATGATTCTGTATCCAGTTGTCCGCGCTGACCCCGTAGCTCTCGTGGCTCTTTCCCGCGAGGTTCAGCTCCGCCCATGCGAGCGCGTCCCGGTTGTGCTCGACCAGGCAGACCTTGCCGAAGCTGTCCGCGAGGAAGGTCGAGAAGGTGCCGACCCCGGCGTAGATGTCCAGCGCGTTGCTGCCGGAAAGCCCCCCGGTAATCAGGGGAATGGCCTTTTCCAGCATCTCCAGGTTGGACTGGAAGAAGCCCTGCACGTCAAAGCGTATCTCTTTGCCCAGAAGCCCTATCGTGCAGCTGTTTGCGGGGTCGAAGCTCGTCCCCTCGAAGCGGGGGCGTATCCGCTTCTGCTTCTTGAGCGGCCTGCCGTTCGCGCTTTTCCGGGGGTGCCCGCTCCTCGCTTTCTCTTCCTTCCTCTTCTGCCTCTCCTCCTCGTGGGCTATGACGATTTTGTCATAGCCCTCCGGGATGGACGTGATGGCCCCGCTGCCGAAGAGGTGGACGCGGCCGCGGGGGCGGTCTTCCGGCGGGATTTCGGACAGGTAGCGGTTCACCTCGGCCGTCGCGCAGTCGCAGGAGCCCAGCCGTATTATGTTGTTGGAGCCCCGCCCCATCAGTCCGCCGTCATGCAGCTGGAATCTTGCGCGGTAGCCCCTGTCCGCCCCGGACACGAGCTCGATTTCCGGCGGCTCGATCCCCTCGCGCAGGAAAGCTTCCTTTAAGATGGATTTCCTGAGCTCCTGCTGCCAGAGAGAGTCCATGTGCATCATGTTGCAGCCCCCGCAGCTGCCGTAGAGGGGGCAGAAGGGCCGCACCCTGTGGGGGGAGGGCGCGAGCACGGAGACGATCCGGGCCTGGCTGTAGTCCCGGAATTCTTTTGTTATCTCTATCTCAAGCTCCTCGCCGGGGATGGCGAGGGGGACGAACACTTTCTTCCCGTCTATCGAGGAGATGCAGTCCCCTCCGGTGACAATCTGCTCTGCTTTTATCTTGTAGGTCGGCATGGGGACAGTATACCCGAAAGACGGATTTTTTCAAACTCTCATGGTCCCTGCGGCCGTTGAATTTTATGATTGCATTTTAGGGCGAGAGGGCTTATAATTAAGGATATAAAGCGATTTTGGTATTTAATTTAACTTAATTTAAATTGGAGGAATATACCGTATGGCACGTCAAGTGGAATGTCCTGAGGAACCGAGGGTTCTTTCTATAATTCTGGGCGGAGGAAAGGGAACCCGCTTGTATCCCCTTACCAAGGAGAGGTCCAAGCCCGCCGTCCCGTTCGGAGGCAAGTACAGGATAGTCGACATACCGATCTCTAACTGCATAAACTCAGGCTACAAGAAGATTTACCTTCTGACCCAGTTCAACTCGGCCTCCCTGCACCTGCACATCATCAACTCCTACAACTTCGACCGCTTCAGCCGGGGCTTCGTCGAGATCCTGGCGGCGGAGCAGACCCTGGAGCATTCCGGCTGGTACGAGGGAACCGCCGATGCCGTCCGCAAGAACGTCGCCCACTTCCGCGTCCAGCACCCGACCCACTACATCATCCTGTCGGGCGACCAGCTCTACCGGATGGACCTGAAGAAGTTCATGAACGCCCACATCGCCTCCGGTGCGGACATCACGATTGCCGCCAAGGCCGTCAACCGCTCGGACGCATCGGGCTTCGGCATCATGAAGGTCGATGACAGGAACCAGATAACGAGCTTCATGGAGAAGCCCGCCAAGGACATGAACATAGATGACTGGAAAATCCCCCAGGAGTCCCGTGCCGGCCTGCCGGACGACCTTGAGTACCTTGCCTCCATGGGTATCTACATCTTCAACGCGAAGGCGATGGACGAGATGCTCGACAACAAGTACAACGACTTCGGAAAGGAGATAATCCCCCAGGCGATAAAGAGCAAGAAGGTCAACAGCTACGTGTTCAACGGCTACTGGGAGGACATCGGAACGATCCGCTCCTTCTACGAGGCCACGCTTGACCTGACCAACCCGGTGCCCCACTTCAACTTCTACGAGGAAGAGAAACCGATTTATACCCACATGCGCAACCTGCCCCCGAGCAAGATAAACCATGCCGACATGACGGCGACGCTCGCGAGCGAAGGTTGCGTCATCACGAACAGCCGCATCCAGCGGTCGGTCATCGGTGTCCGCTCGATCATCAACGAGGGATGCGACCTGGACGGGGTCATCATGATGGGAGCCGACTTCTACGAGGATGAGGAAGTCCAGAAAGAGAACAAGGCCAAGGGCATCCCCAACATGGGAATCGGCAAGAACTGCAAGATAAACAAGGCGATTATCGACAAGAACTCCCGCATCGGCGACAACTGCTGCATCAACGTCTCCGGCAAGAAGTACGAGGACGGCGACCACGGCATGTTCTACAGCGCGGACGGCATCATCATCATCCGCAAGTTCGACGTGATTCCCGCCGGAACGGTGATATAAGAGGTTTCAGGCATCGGCTTCTGCTGCTTGCACAGGGCCCGGCGTTAAAGCCGGGCCTTGTTTTTACCGATAGATTCCATATAATCTAACAGAATCCAGCTTATACTGGGGGTTTTATGTTTAAAACTAAAAAAACTGTCACGGATATAGTTTCCGCCGTCGCGGTCCTCGCGACGATTACTTTTCTGGCCCTGAGTGTCATACCGGCGGCTGACGGCAGCCGGAATTATTCCCCCAAGTTCACATGGATTACGGTCTCTGCCCTTATCATTTCTGTCCTTCTGGTCCTGTACAGGTTCCGCTCGATGGTTGTCGCCAAGCTGAAGCGAAAGGCCCTGTTCGATACCAAGACCGGCCTCCTTGAGGAGTTCCTGGGTCGGCTCAAATTCTGCTATTCCTACGATGATTTCTACAATATAATAGGGGACGTGCTGGAGGTGAAGGGGGACTGCTCCGTCATCTTCCTGAACAGGAGCAAGAACTACGTCCTCTACAACAGCCCCGACAGGCTGACCTCCTCCAAGACGACGATCGAGACCCTTGAGATGAGCTACGACGAGCACTGGAAGGACGGCTTCTACCTGATGGGCGGGAACTTCGGCGTGGTCGCCAACTACAAGAAGTCGCGGGGCTTCTTCATGGTCTGCCAGGGGCTGCACCTCTACGTTTTCTGCCAGTACACCCAGCTCTTTGACCCGGAGATTTACGCCGAGCTGTTCGAGGAGTACAAGGGCTTCCGCAAAAGGACGTCGACGATCAGCGACCTGTCCGAGATTGCGTCCCTGTCCCAGGAGTGGCAGCAGCTCGCGACTACCCAGCGCTCCTTCCTCCCGCATACCATGCCCAAGATTGACCATCTGGAGCTTGCGGCCTACTTCCGCCCCCTGATCAACGTCTCGGGAGACTACTACTCTGTGCTTCCTATTTCCAAGTCCAAGACCCTGCTGATGCTCGGCGACGTGTCCGGAAAGGGACTCGCTGCCGCCCTCGTCATGGGACTCGTGATGAACACGGTCAAAATCCTTGAGGACAAGGATGACCTGCCCGCAATGATAAAGGCCGTTGACAAGGCCATCAAGGGCATGCACCTGCAGGACAAGTACACCGTCCTTTTCATCGGCATAGTGGACACGTCCAAGATGACCATCCGCTACATAAACGCCTCCATGTCCGACCCTCTGATCATCACCAAATCCCCGTCGGGCTACCGGATAAAGCCCCTCACGTCCAACTGCTCCGTCGTCGGGATCATCGACGTGCCGGATGTGGAGCCGGACGAGGCCAAGCTGTTCCGGGGCGATGTCATCTTCATGTCCTCCGACGGCGTGTCCGAGGTAATGGACGACCAGGGCGTGGAGCTTGGCGACACCGAGCTGTACCATGACACGATTACGAAGAGCGCGGTCAAGCATCCCGAGGAGTTCGTGGATGACGTGGTGAACCTTGTCATGAGCTACAACGGCAACAAAAAGCTGCATGACGACGTGACTATGATGGTAGCAAAGGTGGTGGAGTAAAATATGGTATTTCTGATTCTGAACGTCATCGTGGCCGTATCGCTCATCCTCTTCTCGTTTGCGATCGACTCCAGGTCCGCCGCAAACAAAGACGGGAACCCGCTCGTGAACACGGTGCTGTTCCTGGCTTCCCTCTTCCTGATGATGACGATGACGATAGGCTTCTGCCTCTTCGCGCCCCAGAAGCTCGCCTTCACGGTCGGCAAGCTGACATACCTCCTGATGGCATGGTTCTGCGTGCACAACGCCGTCTATGTCGTTAACTTCCCGGACTACAAGAGGAACAGGCTGGAGGTCATCGTCCAGTGGACGCTCAACGTGCTGGCTTTCGTCATCCTCTTTTTCATAAAGGGCGGGATGACGAACATCTCCATAACGGCGGACGGCAGCTTCCAGCTCTCGTCCAACCTGATGTTCGCTGGCAGGCTCGGGCGGCAGATGATGCTGTCATGGTTCGGGTTCTACCAGGGCATGTATATCTTCTTTGTCCCCTTCATCGCCTGCATCATGATTCTCGTGAAGGCGGAGAACACCAAGTCCGCGATGTTCCGCCAGAAGTACCTGATCTGCATAGCCGGGGTCGCATCCTCCATGGTGGTATACCTCTTCATCCACTTCTCTTCGATATATCAGCCCATGCTGCGTACCCTCGTCTTCGTCAGCTTCGTCCCGGAGGTCGTCGCGTTCATGTACGCCGAGAAGGTGAACGAGCTGTGGGACAGGAGGATAGTCTACGGGACCGCGCTGAAGTTCGTCGTCAAATACCTTTTCCCCTCTCTGCTGATAGGCTTTTTCTTCACGATAACCTGGCCGATATACAGCAAGATACCCGTCCTCTTCTTCGTGCTGTTCATAGTCGAGACCGTCGTCCTGCTCCTGGTCTGGCACATCGCGGGGAATTTCATCACGCGCAAGGGATGGATGCGCGACAGCCGCTACGAGGAGAACTTCGCCAAGGAGCTGGCCGCCATCAACTTCAACGATGACCCCAAGGACATAACCAAGGAGCTGTTCGATATCTTCAAGAAATACGTGGACTCCTCCTCCCTGAAAATCCTCGTCGACTCCGGGGACAACTTCCTTCAGTACGTCTACGATTCCTCCGAGCCCGACGATGAGAAGACCCAGGGGCGCAACATAGAGATGAACGGCGAGATGTTCAACAAGCTGTTCAACATGAACCGGCACATAGTGTTCAAGGAGAACACGCTGGCCGCGAAAGACTACAGCCTGATCAGCGTAAAAACCGCCCTGCTCGAATTCTTCGACGAGCTTGACAGCGATGCCTTCATCCTGCTCAGCGAGGGCCGCCACATAACGGGCCTCATCACGCTCGGCAAGAAAAGCAGCAACAACGCCTACAACGACTATGACCAGCGGGTTTTCAACGACCTCTACTCCAACTTCTTCGTCATCGGCTACTACATGAAGAACATCATGAACGAGTCGGTCGTCGGGACGGTCAACCGCGAGATAAAGATGGCGGGGCAGATCATAACCTCCATACAGGAGAACATGGACCGCATAGACCTGCCGGAAAAGGTGGACGTGGGCTACCTTATGCACCCCGCCCACAACATCGGAGGCGAGTTCGTGGATATGATACGGCTTACCGATACCCGCTATATCTACATCATCGGGGCACTGAGCGGAAAGGGAATCGCCGCCTCCATGAACATGGTCATCCTTAAGTCGATTATCCGCACCTTCCTGTCAGAGACAACGGACTTCAAGCTGCTTGTCTCCAAGGTCAACAGCTTTATCCGCGAGAGCCTTCCCAAGGGAACGATTTTCTCAGGAGTCTTCTCGCTGATGGACTTCAGCACGGACACGCTCTATTACATCAACTGCGGTACGCCCGCCCTCCTCCTCTACACCCGCGCCTACAACAACATCATAGAGATCCAGGGCGACGGGCACATCCTGGGCTTCGCCAAGGACATGCTGGGCATCATCAAGGTCAAGAAGGTCCGCCTTGCTCCCGGGGACATCGTGTTCGCCTGCACGGACGGGCTCGTCAACACCAAGTCCCTGCGCGGCGAGCGGTTCGGCAAGGCGAGGATACAGAACGAGCTGCTCGAGAACAAGTCATATCCTTCCGACCGCATCACGCAGTTCATGTACGACGAGCTATCGCGCTTCGCCTCGGCGGAGCTTGACGATGATGTCACCATCTTCATGATGAAATACCTTGTTTCCGAAGGAGGTCAGGCGAAATGAACCAGCTGGCAATAAACGAGAAGGTCGGCCCCAACTACATGCTGCTGGAGCTGACCGGGGACATAACTGCATATACCCTCTCCGACCTTCAGGAGAAGCTCTACCAGTACATCATCGACACCAACGTCGTGCTTGACATGACTCAGGTTTATTCGATGGACGCTTCCGGCGTGGGCATTATCCTCGCGACGATGAACGACGGCGAGGAGAGTGGCAACAGGGTCTTCATAATGAACCCTTCCGAATCCGCGCACGAATCGTTGACAAGGACGGGTTTTTGGAGTAGTTTTCATGTCATACATGCGGTCACAGAAGTTTCGGACACATAAGTTTTTTGTTTTTGTTTTGCTTCCGCTCGTCGTGGAGCTATCATCATGTGCCAGGCAGTCTGCCCTGGGGACGGTCGTGACCGGCGGGGATGCCGGGCAGGCGGCCACGCTTGTGCAGGAGCCGTCGCAGGAGCCTGCCCCCTCCACGGCAGTGCTCGCCAAGGCGGAGAAAACCCTGCCATACCCCGCCCGGGGTGACTTGGACAAGCTGGATGCGGTACTGCGGGGCCTGTCGCCCAAGGCGAGGGCGGCCATGCCCCTGGACTCGTCCAACAGGGCCGAGTTCCTGACGGACCTGCAGCAGGTCCTGGAGGAGGAGAGAGGCTTCCGCACGGACGACCTTTCCCTCTACTACCTGATCGACAAGAAGCACAATGTCGGCCCTGACTACGTGCCCAAGGACCTCGTGCATCTGGAAAAAAACGATCTCTTCGACATCAACAAGAACAACCTCTCGCTCCGCCCGGAGGCATACGAGGCCCTCTGCCAGATGGCCCGCGCCTCGCTCAAGGACGGGGTGAGGCTGCTCGTCAGCTCAACCTACCGGTCATACGAATACCAGACCTGGCTCTTCCAGCACTGGGTCGACGTGGACGGCCTGGAGGAGGCCGAGCGCGAGTCCGCCCGGGCAGGGACCAGCCAGCACCAGCTCGGCGTGGCGGTGGACTTCGGCTCCGTCAGCGACGACTTTGCCGACACGGTGATGGGGCAGTGGGTCTACGCCCACTCCGAGGACTTCGGATGGTCGCTCTCCTTCCCCCAGGGCTACGAGGACGTGACCGGCTTCCGCTGGGAAAGCTGGCATTTCCGCTACATCGGCCGCCCCGCCTGCGACTTCCAGCGCAAGTGGTTCTCAGACGTGCAGCAGTTCATGATAGAGTTCATCGACGCCTGGAAGAGGCAGGGCTGACGGGGGGTGTATCGTTCCCCCTCCTGTGGCCCGCCCCCTCTTCGGGAACAAGGCCTGACGGGGGATTGATTCCCCCTGAAAAATCCTTTCAGTTCCTTCATTGACATTTAAGTACATACCGTCTAGAATATCAGCAAGACTTTTTTACGAGGTGCTGAAGTGGCAAAGAAAAGTGACAATGCGACCAAAGGCAAGGCGAGGGCTCCCCACCGCTCGCTCTTTTATGCTATGGGCTATACGGACGAGGAGCTGGACAGGCCTCTCGTCGGCGTGTGCTGCGCGAAGAACGAGATTATCCCGGGGCACGTGGAGCTGGACAGGATTGCGGAGGCGGTCAAGGCCGGAATCCGCATGGCGGGAGGGACTCCCGTCGAATTCCCCGCAATCGGTGTCTGCGACGGCATTGCGATGGGCCATGAGGGAATGAAGTACTCGCTTGTCACGAGGGAGCTGATTGCCGACTCCGTCGAGTGCATGGCGAAGGCCCACCAGTTCGATGCCCTCGTGATGATTCCCAACTGCGACAAGATTGTTCCCGGAATGCTGATGGCGGCGGCCCGCCTGGACCTGCCGACCGTGTTCTGCTCCGGCGGCGCGATGATGCCCGGCCACCTGCCCGGCCACGATGAGGGCAACCCCTATTCCGACAAGAACCTTTCCCTTACCGATATGTTCGAGGCGGTCGGCGGTGAGGCCGTCGGCAAGATCAGCGAGAAGCAGCTGTGCGAGCTGGAGCATTACGCCTGCCCCGGCTGCGGCTCATGCTCCGGCATGTTCACCGCCAACTCGATGAACTGCCTGACCGAGGTGCTCGGCCTGGGCCTGCCCGGCAACGGCACGATCCCCGCGACGACGGGCCGCCGCATCGCCCTCGCCAAGAAGGCGGGCATGGCGGTCATGGACCTGTACAAGAAGGGCATCACCGCCCGCAAGATGATGTGCGCGGACTCCTTCCGCAACGCGCTGACCGCGGACATGGCCCTGGGCTGCTCAAGCAACACGATGCTGCACGTGCCCGCCATCGCGCACGAGGCCGGCGTGCAGATTGACCTGCACATGGTAAACGAGATTTCCGAGAAGACCCCCAACCTCTGCCACCTTGCCCCCGCCGGGCATACCTTCATCTGCGAGCTGGACGACGCGGGCGGCGTTCAGGCGGTGCTCAAGGAGCTTTCCAAGAAGAATCTCATCAACACCGGCCTGATCACGGCGACGGGCAAGACGATCGGCGAGAACATCAAGGACGCGGTCAACCGCAACCCGGAGATCCTGCGCCCGATCGAGAACCCCTTCAGCGACAACGGCGGCCTCGCCATCCTCTTCGGCAACCTTGCCCCGGACGGTACGGTCGTCAAGCGCAGCGCCTGCGCCAAGGAGCTGATGAAGCACACCGGCCCTGCCCGCGTCTTCGATGACGAGAGCGAGGCGATGGAGGCCGTCCAGAAGCAGCAGATCCACCCCGGCGACGTCGTCGTCATCCGCTACGAGGGACCCAAGGGCGGCCCGGGCATGCGCGAGATGCTCGCCGTCACTGCGGCCCTTGCCGGACAGGGCTTGGACAAAGAGGTCGCCCTTATCACGGACGGCCGCTTCTCCGGCGCGACGAGGGGCGCGTCCCTCGGGCACTGCTCTCCCGAGGCGGCGGTCGGCGGCCCCATCGCCCTGGTCCGCGAGGGCGACAAGATCACGCTCGACATCAACAACTACAAGATTCACCTGGAGGTGAGCGACGAGGAGCTGGCAAAGCGCAGGGCTGAGTGGAAGGCTCCCGCCCCCAAGGTCAGCACGGGCTACCTTGCCCGTTATGCCAAGCTGGTCTCTTCCGCCGACAAGGGCGCGATCCTGCAGTAAAAAACTTCCGGCCTCTTGACCCTCCGGGGCGAGGGGCCTTTTGTTTCCCCATGTCTCCCGGAGCCTTCTCATTCGTTGACATACGAACGCACATTTTGTATACTTATGCAGAAAATATTCAGTAATACAGGAGATTCGGGGAAATTATGAAAAAATTTGCATTTGTACTGGCTCTGGCTTCTCTTTTCGCCTTGTCCGGCTGCGCGAAGAAGGAAAAAATCACGATAAACGGCGCTGAGGACCTGAATGGCAAGACCGTTGGCTGCCAGGCAGGCACGACCGGCGAGCTCTACCTGAACGAGACGGCGGAGAACGTGAAGGTGAAGTCCTTCAAGACCGGAATAGATGCGGCCCTCGACCTGAAGAACGGGGGAATCGACGCGGTCGTGCTGGACGAGATTCCCGCCAAGGAAATCGTGAAGAAGTTCCCCCAGCTCGAAATCGTCAACGCGAGCTTCGCCAGCGAGGAGTACGCCATCGCCGTGCGCAAGGGAGACAGCGAGCTGCTCGCCTCCATAAACAAGACCATCGCGGCGATGAAGGCAGACGGGACCTATGACCGGCTGCTTGCCGCCTTTATCCCCGCCGACGGCAGCATCGTGCTGCCCGAGACGATCCTGACGGCGGGAAGCAGGACCGTCAAGCTTGGGACGAACGCCGCCTTCCCGCCCTTCGAGTACATCGAGAGCTCCGATCCGGTCGGCTTCGACATCACCCTGGGCCAGATGATTGCCCGCGACTACGGGGCCAAGCTCGAGGTCGTCAACATGGAGTTCGACGCGCTGATCGCCGCCCTCCAGTCCGGTGCGATCGACTTCATCGCTTCCGGCATGACGGCGACCGACGAGAGGCGCAAGAACGTGGACTTCTCCGACACCTACTTCTCGACCAACCAGGTCATAATCGTCCGCAAGTAATTCGGCAGGCAGGGCGTGATGTTCCAGTCTTTCTATGACACGATGATAGCCAGGGGACGCTGGCGGCTGGTACCGCAGGGGCTGGGGACTACGCTCCTCATCTCCATCTGCGCGGTCGCCATCGGCTCTGTCTTGGGCTGCGCGTTCGCCCTGCTCAAGATTTCCAAAAAGAAACCTCTCGTCGCCGTCGCCAACGTCTACACGACGGTCATACGCGGTATCCCTATGGCGACCCAGCTGATGATTTTCTACTTCGTCATCTTCTCGCCGATGGGGGTAAAGAACGCCGTCCTCGTCGCGATAGTCTCCTTCGGCATAAACTCCGGGGCCTACTGCACGGAGATTTTCCGCGCGGGCATACAGGGGGTGGACGCGGGGCAGATGGAGGCGGGCCGCTCGCTCGGCCTGAACTGGTCGCAGACGATGGTCAAGATTATCATGCCCCAGGCATTCCGCACGATACTCCCGACCTTCACGAGCGAGTTCATCGCGCTCATAAAGGAGACGTCGGTCGCGAGCTTCATCGCCGTCATGGACCTCCAGAAGTCCTGCGACAACATCAGGAACGCGACCTACAACGCATGGATACCCCTGCTCTGCTGCGCGACGATCTATCTTATCCTCACGGTGGGGCTGACCAAGCTCTTCTCCGTGCTCGAAAAAAGGCTGGCAAAAAGTGATAGAAGTTAAGCAGCTGGTAAAACGCTTCGGCGACCTGACGATACTGAACGGCATCACGGAGTCCATCGCCGACGGCGAGAAAATCGTCATCATCGGCCCGTCCGGCGCGGGCAAGTCCACCTTCCTCCGCTGCCTGAACCTCCTGGAGAAGCCTGACTCAGGCAGCATCATCTTTGACGGCCAGGACATCACGGCGAAGGACACCGACATAAACAAAATCCGCCAGAAGATGAACATGGTCTTCCAGCACTTCAACCTTTTCCCTCACCTGACGGTCATGCGGAACATCACGCTCGCCCCGCTGACGCTGAAGCTCCAGGGCGAGGAGGAGGCCAAGGAGAACGCCCTCGCGCTCCTCTCGCGGATAGGACTTGCCGACAAGGCCGACGCATACCCCTCGTCGCTTTCCGGCGGGCAGAAGCAGAGAATCGCGATCGTCCGCTCGCTCGCGATGAACCCCAAGGTCATCCTCTTTGACGAGCCGACGAGCGCGCTCGACCCGGAGATGGTCGGCGAGGTGCTTGCCCTGATGAAGGACCTCGCCAAGGAGGGGATGACGATGGTCGTCGTGACCCACGAGATGGGATTCGCGCGTGAGGTCGCCACCCGCGTCCTCTTCATGGACGGAGGCCTCATCGCCGAGAGCGGCAGCCCCGGCGTCATCTTCCAGTCGCCCGAGTCCGACCGCCTCAAGCAGTTCCTGAACGCCGTGCTGTGATTCCTACTTGCCAAAGCCCTTGATACGGTATATAGTAACTGGGAGGTTGGCTATGTACACGCAGCAGGATGTTTTGGATTTCATTCAGGAGGAGGATGTCAAATTTATCCGCCTCGCTTTCTTTGACCTGTCGGGCCGGCAGAAGAACGTCTCGATCATGCCGGGGCAGCTGGACAGGGCCTTCCGCGACGGCATAAGCTTTGACGCGTCGTCCGTGGAAGGTTTCCAGACGGCGGACAAGTCCGACCTCTTCCTTCACCCTGACCCCTCCACCCTGACGATTATCCCCTGGAGGCCCTCCACCGGCAAGGTCGTGAGGATGTTCTGCGACATCCAGTATCCCGACGGCAGGCCCTACGAGAAGGATTCCCGCCACATACTCAAGTCCGCCGTCGCCCTCGCCAGGAAGGAGGGCTACGAGTTCCGCGTCGGGACGGAGATGGAATTCTACCTGTTCAAGCTGGACGCGGACGGGAACCCCACCAGGCAGCCATTCGACAACGCGGGCTACATGGACATAGCCCCGGACGACAAGGGCGAGAACATCCGCCGCGAGATCTGCTTCACTCTTGAGCAGATGGGCATCACGCCTGAGGCGAGCCACCACGAGGAGGGGCCCGGCCAGAACGAGATAGACTTCCACTATGCGGACGCGCTGACGACGGCGGACAACACCTCCACGTTCAAATGGATTGTCCGCACCAAGGCTGTCAGCAGCGGCCTGTACGCGGACTTCTCCCCCAAGCCCCTTGAGGGAAGGCCGGGGAACGGAATGCACATAAACCTCTCGGTCAAAGGCAGCGGCGGGGAGGACGACAAGGAGCTCCTGAGACATTCTCTCGCCGGTATCCTCGCGCACGTCGCCGAGATGACCTTCTACCTGAACCCGGAGGAGGACTCCTACAGGAGGCTCGGCAGCGCGAAGGCCCCCCGCTACGTCTGCTGGGGCAAGGAGAACCGGTCCCAGCTCGTCCGCATCCCCGCGAGCAAGGACGGCCTGCGCCTGGAGCTGCGCTCGCCAGACACGATGGCAAACCCCTACCTCGCATACGCCCTTGTCATACACGCGGCCCTGGACGGGATAAAGAATCGCATGGTTCCGCCCCCCGCGACGGACGAGGATTTGTTCAACGTCCCCGAGAGCGTCACGGCAAAGCTCGAGCGCCTGCCCAGGTCGCTGGAGGAGGCGCGGGCCAGGGCCGGAACCGAATTCGTCAGGAAAGCCCTGGAAGCCTAGGGATCCGAGGGTACAGGGACCGCATGGACGCTGACACGACGAAAGTCCTTCTGGTGAGCAAGGACGCGAAAATTTCCGCACTTATCAGGCCGCTGATGACCGCGCCCTTGTTCGCGCTGACGGAGATGTCGGACTTCAACGAGGCGCGGCGCAGGCTGCAGGAGGAGAGCTTCGGGATTATCATAGCGGATTTCTCGGACGGGGAAGGGCAGGACTTCGCCTCGGAGACGGGAGGGCTTCCTTCCGCCGTGCTCCTGCTCATACCGAACGAGCTCTTCGATCAGGTGTCATACCGGACGGAGGCATACGGCATCCTGCCCGTGACCAAGCCCTTCGATTTCTTCTATTTTTACAACATGATAAAGGCGGCGATGGCCGTCAAGGCGAAATTCGAGCAGCTGACCTACAAGACCGTCCAGCTCAGGAACAAGCTGGAGGAAATCCGCATCGTCAACCGCGCCAAGATGCTCCTGATCTCCC
>JAFSSU010000249.1 GCA_017450845.1 Treponema sp. | reverse complement strand
CGCCGGTGAGGGCGCGGCCCGCTTCGCATTCCAGAACCGCATCCCCTTCCCCTTCATCAGCCAGGACGCGCCGACCCTGCCTCAGGATTTGCCGGAGGGCCTTGCCGGGCAGTTCCGGCTGAGGAGGTGCATGCACAGGCGGTCTGTCGGTATCTCACCCGCCATGCACTGCGGCCTTGGCATTGCGATGTACACGCAGGTGACGAGCCCCCTCCGCCGCTACAGCGACCTCATAGCCCACCAGCAGCTCAGGGCATTCCTGGACGGCAGGGAACTTATCAACAAGGACGACATGCTGATGCGGATAAGCGAGGGAGACGCGGGCTTCCAGGCCGCCCACAAGGCGGAGCGCAAGGCGGACATGCACTGGACGCTCGTATACCTCCTGCAGAATCCCGGCTGGACGGGCGAGGCAATCCTCGTGGACTTGGGCGGCAAGCAGCCGCAGCTGTTCATTCCATCACTCGGACTTGAAACATACATGGGAGTCGACGACAGTGTCGCTTTGAACGAAAAAATCCGCGTCAAGGCGGACAAGATAAACCTGAGCGAGCTTTCGGTAGAATTCACGCAGACAGAGTAGGCCACCGGCGTCCAGAAACAACGAAGCCCTGAAAGCATCAGCATTCAGGGCTTTTCCATTTACTCCACCCGGGTGAACAGGTCCACGCGGGTAAAGTTGTCCCGGGGCTCCCCCTTGTTGCCGACAAGCTCCTCCAGGCATTGCTGGGGGGAGACCTCCTTGTTCAGCACCCGGTAGAGCGCGTCGCAGATAGGCAGGCGGAGCTTCTTCTGCACGGCGACCTCGTGGACGTACTTGCAGGCGACAGCCCCTTCCGGCAGGTAGCCTATCTTCTTGACGTTGGAGATAAGGTCGTCCAGATCCTTGAACTGCGACAGCATGTCGGTCTTGATGATGTCCTGCCCGAACCGCCTGTTGCGCCCGTACTTGGACTTGCAGGTAACGTCCAGGTCTCCGACCCCGCTTATCGAGGTGAACGTCTCCGCGTAAATCGCCCCCATCGCGAATCCGATTTTCTGAATCTCGTTCAGGCCGGCCGCCATGACCAGGCTCTCCGTGTTGTCCCCGAAAATCTGGCTGCTCTCGGAGAGGGCATCGAGCGCGCCGTAGACGACGGCGATGACGTTCTTGGCGGCGGCGCAGACCTGCACTCCCACCGTGTCGAACGAGGCATATGCCATTATCCCGGGAACCCGCAGCAGGTTACGGACTTTTATCGCGTTCCGGTGATGAAAGCTCGCGGCAATAAGACCGGTAATCTTTCCCATCGCGACTTCCTCGGCATGGCTCGGCCCCGCGACGTAGACGGTCTTGTCCTTGTAGCCCTCTCCCAGGGCGGCCTCAACGGTAGGGAGGATAAGGCCCGGCCCGCCATCCGAGGGGATGAAGCCTTTCGTCAGGGCGGCCACGATCGTGGATCCGTCCCGCAGGTTGGGAAGCTGCGTGAATTTCTTGATTGTCGGGGCAAGGTAGAGCGAAGGGCTTGCAAGGAAAAGGAATTCCTTGCCCGCCGCAACCTCCTCTATGTCCGTGGAAGCCGAGAGCCTGGGGTCAAGCTTGTAACCGGCAAGGTAGCGTTTGTTCTCGTGCTCATTGTTTATGGAAGAAACGACATCATCTTCCATGGCCCACGCCTGGACTTCGTTTCCGCCCCTGGCAACAGCTGTAGCAAGGGCAGTTCCCCATGCGCCCGCCCCTATCACTCCGACCTTATGACCTTCCATAGACATAGCAGACATATCCCCGCATCAAAGTTTTCAGTGAACGAACCCTAGAACCAGAGGGAGGCCTGATCCTCCCAGTCAATTATCTCCTCAGGGGCAAAGAAGAGGTCTATCTCCCTCTTCGCGCTCTCCTCGCAGTCGCTCGCATGGATGATGTTGTGCGAGGTGTGGGAGCAGAAGTCCCCGCGGATTGTTCCCGGATGGGCATCGAGCGGGCTGGTGGAGCCGGTTATGCGGCGGATCAGGGAAATGCAGTCGTCCCCCTGCCAGACCATGGCGATGACCGGGCCGCTCGTGATATAGTCCACGAGGGGATCGTAGAAAGGCTTACCCTTGTGCTCGGCATAGTGCTTGGAGGCCAGCTCCGGGCCAATGTTAATCAACTTGAGGCCGACGAGCTTGAGCCCCTTCTTCTCCAGGCGGCTGATAACCTCGCCGACGAGCCTGCGGTTCAGGACACCGGGCTTCAACATAGCAAAACATCTCGTACTCATAATTGAACCAGTTTAGCAGAAAAGGCTGGCTTTGGCTAGTAGCCGGGCAAGCCTTCGCAGGACGACAGCATGTAAGGATTCGGACTCCACAAAGTCCTGCCTTTTGGCTATCATCTGAATTTGTTGGCTACAACTCTCATTGATTCGGTAACAAAACGCTTAAGCTTCACGCGACAAAACGCTTAAGCTTCACGCGACAAAACGCTTAAGCTTCACGCGACAAAACGCTCAAGCTTCATGCGACAAAACGCTCAAGCTTCACGCACAGCAGGTCGACTCATCCGGCGGAAAAACGAGCCGGACCAAGACGGAATTCCTGCTCTTCTACATCGTCCTCTTCGGTGCAGGAAGCATGTTCTTTGCCGTGGGCCTTTTCACCGCCAAGGCTATGAAGCAAGAAGGAGCCTGAGGGCGCACAGGACCAGCAGGAAGGCGACGTTCATCACGCTGAAGCTTGCAAGGTATGCAAGGACAGACGGGAGCGCAAGCCTTTCCCTCGAGCCGGAATAGAGCTTGAAGGAGATGAGGCTTGCCAGCGAGGCGACGAGCGTCCCCAGGCCTCCTATGTTCACGCCAGCCATCAGGGCCCTGGCATCGCCCGAGAAAGGATAGAGCAGCAGGGTCGCGGGGACGTTGCTGATGACCTGGCTGCACAGGACGGAGACAACGAACTCATGCCCCGAGACGGCGGCCTCCAGGAAAGTCCGCACGGAATGAATCCCGGCGATGTTCCCCGTAAAGATGAAGAATGCCGTGAACGTCAGGAGGAGCATGTAGTCCACGGAGGCGAGGACCTTGCGGTTCAGCACGAGCAGGACAGCAAGCACCGAGGCGGCCGCGACGAACTTGGGGACAAGGCGGAGGACGCAGAGCAGGCAGAGGACGAACAGGGCGGCATATATGACGAGCTGCACGCGCTCGGGAACCCGTTCCCGGAGGGGACGCTTTCCCTCCGCAGGGGCTTTTTCCCCCGCTTCCAGAAGCTTCCCGGAGGATTGCGGAACTGGCACCGCCTGCACGGGGGATTTCGCGGGCGAAAGGTGCTCGTCCCGGACAAGCAGCAGCGAGAGCAAAAGCAGGACAAGGCTCGCCGCGCAGTAGGGCAGGATTATCATGACGAACTCCCCGATTCCCGTCCCCATCTTGGAGAAGAGGAAGAGGTTCTGAGGGTTGCCGAGAGGGGTGAGCATGCTGCCCATGTTGGCGGCGACCGTCTCAAGGACGACCGTCAGGAGCACAGACCTGCCGCTCGCCGTCGTCCCGAGCAGGGCCAGAGAGAAGGGCACGAATGTCAGGAGGGCCACGTCGTTCGTTATCAGCATGCTCGTGAAGAAGCAGAGCAGGACGAGCACCCCGCTCAGAATCCTCGCCCGGTGGATATGGGAGCACAGCATGAACGCCACACGGTCAAAGAGTCCGCACGCCCTGAACGCGGCGATGACCGCCATGAGGGCGAAGAGGATGAAAAGGGTGTTCCAGTCGATGTATGAAAGGTAGGCCATGGACGGGGGGACAAAGAAACTGCTCGCCGCCGCGCACAAGGCCGCTATGCAGAAAACCGTCTCACGGCGGATAAAGGCAATGATGCGTCTCATCGCAGCCTCCTGCGGCAGTACTCTTCTATGGGAATCCTCTCGCCCTCGTCCAGGACGCTAAGCCCCTTCTGGACGCAGCGTCCGTCCTTGCCGACATAGAGGGACAGCACCGGCTCCAGCGCGTTGAAGTCGTTCCACTGGATGCGGTCCACAAGGCGGGCATAGTTCTCCTGCATGTAATACTCACTGAAGGCATAGCCCAGGCTGACCTTCGTGTCGCTGTACCAGCGGTTCTTCACCTCAATATACACGTTCCCGTCCTGCGGGTGCGTGCGGCGGATTCCGGACACCGTCCAGATACCGTCCACCCCTTCCTGCATACGGCAATAGACCTTTTTGCCCCGGGTTTCAGCCAGATGTTCCCGGCTCTCATCGTCAAGCTGTTCTCTCGCAATGTCGGCCTGCTCGAACGTCAGTCGGACGTAGCGGCCCTTGAAGGGGCTGAAAGGATCGTATGCCTTGCATGCGAGCGAGACGATGCTGCCGGATTTAAGCGCATGGCTTCTTACCCGGCCCGTATAAAAGAGGAGCGAGAGAGTAACGAAGAGCTGCACCGCAATCGCGGCGGCTATAAGCGCAATCCTCGTTCTATCCGTTAACTTCATTCCGAACCTCCCCGGAAGCCTTTTTCTTTCGCTCCACCCGGCACAAGAGCAGGTTCAGGAGCAGCATGGCCACGCCAAGAGCAATGAAAAGGATTCCCTTCGCGACGAAGCCGTAGTCGTCGCTGAAGAACTTTATGACAAGGGCGAGCGCGGCATAGCAGGCGGAAACGTTCGCCTTGGCAAGCGATCCGTCCATATATGCCTCGTAGATGAAATAACCCGCGGCCAAGAAGACACAGGCAAAACTCGTAAAGGACATCGCCTTGTCAAGAATCTTCGTGCGCGTGTCGTTCCCAGAAATACCTGAGGCGAGGACAAAGAGAAGGAATCCCGTCACGACAAGCGCATGCAGCGCGAGCACGTAATTGAAGCGCAGCTTCTTTCTGAGCAACGCTGCAGCAGGAAGAAAGGCCATGAACGCGTATGCAAGCAGGGCAAGGCATACCGGGACAAGCTGCGGGAAATCCAAGCGGCGGGCATGATAAAAGCTTCCTCCCGCAAAAGCAGATGCGAATATCAGCACGGCACTGAGGACAGACCACAGGAGGCTCAGCCCCTGCATACCCTGCCGGGCTGTTCCCGACTCGCTCTCCTTTGCAAAAAAATACAGGCCGCAGAGCAGGGGCATGACAGGCGGGCAGATGAACCAAGACCCCGTATTGTGGTACAGGCAGACGATTGTCACGAACACGAACACGACGCTGTACGGCAGGTACTCAAGCCGCTTGTGCAGGCGGAAGCGGACGAACCCGTACATCCCCGCACCGGCAAGGATATAAAGGAAGGCGTACAGGCTCTTTTCGTTCAGCTCCGTCCCCTCATCGTAGTACAGCGCGGCAGACAAAAGAAGCAGTGACGCAAGGATAACCAGGACATCAAGCGAGTCTTTCCACCTGCGCGAAAGGACCAGAAGGACAAGGGCGGCAAGGGCGACAAGGCCGCATGAGACCATCTGGAAAGGCAATGCCCCCTGCTTGTATACGATGAATGCGCCGCCCTCCTGCAAGAAAAGGGCAACGCAGGGCATCCATGCCGCCGTGAGAAGCCGCGAGACGACGTGCGCCGTGCGGCCATCCTTTTCATTCCTGCTTGCCCGGTAACATCCCGCCGCCTCAAAGAGCAGGATGAACACCGACAGGGAAACGACCGGGCAGTTCATCTGCATCACGAATCCCGCCACCCAGAAGAAGTACACGGTCAACGCGGCAAAAGGCAGGACATAGAACCAAAGCCCCTTGTCCTCCCCTCCCCTCGCCCCCGCGACATGCCAGGCGCATACAAAAAGCAGGACGCAGAAATAAGCCATGCACACAATCTCCTCCCCGAGCGGGAAGGCAAGCCCGAGCAGGGAGAGAACTATGACCGCCGCGCACACGGCGATTATGTCCAGGGACTTCATCAAAGAGCGCGAGCGGGCAAAGAGCCAAGCCGAGGCAATCAGGTAGATGGCATAAAGCGCGAGCTGAGCCGGCAGTGCTCCATGATTGTACAGGACAAAACGGCCGTCCCGCATCGTCAGCAGGTATGCCGTCGCCGCAAGGAGCAGGACAAATCCAGCAATGCGGAGAAGCGCGCCGGGATAGGCTCCCGCAGCCACAAGGAGAAGCAAGAATGCCGCAAGCGCAAGAACAGGCAGGTTCAACCGTGCTATACACGATGCCGCAATCAGAAAGCCCATCAGGAAGAGAGAATAACTCACCCGCGAGAACATGACGTGAACAATGAAGAGCAGGGAGAAGAGGAAGACCATCG
>JAFSSU010000248.1 GCA_017450845.1 Treponema sp. | reverse complement strand
CTTGGCCTTACTGTCGTTCTGGAAGCGGACTATCCGCAGGGTACCGACGGCATCCATGACCGCAAGCAGCTGGTACAGCTTGTCCGCGCTCACGTTCCAGTCGGAGCAGAGGGAGCGCACCTGCAGCCGGGGAATGCTCGCGGCGGACAGCGTCCCCACGACGGCGGTCATAAGCCGGATGTTGTCGTCCGTTATGCTCGGCACAAAGAACGGCACGTCAGAATTCAAGGTCTTTTCCAGCAGGGCCAGGCTGCGCTCTTCGTAATTTCCTTCCATATAAAAAGGGCGGGTACCGAACCGCTTATATTCCTCAAACAGGCCAAGAAGCCCCGCATCGGGTTGCACGGGGAGTTTCCCGGAAAACTCGCTGTCAAACGGATTTACAGGAGCACAGACATTCCCCGTCTCCAAAAAAAGGAACTCCCTGAACGACATCAGGGGCATGCGGACAAAGACATAGCGTCTGGACAAGTCCGCCGTCCCGGCCCGCAGAACCAGGGCGGAAGAATCACTGGCCCACACTTTTCTGTCAGGGAAATCATCGTACAGGCTCTTGAGGCAGCGGCTCCAGTCGCGGGCAAAGTGCACCTCGTCGATTATGACACCGCCATAGCCCTGCATGAAGGCTTCCGCCGCCAGGTCATACAGGCTTTCGGAGGCAAGGCGGGGGCTGTCAGCGGAAAAATACAGCATCCGCTCGCCCGAAAGGCGGGCATGGTGCAGCAGGAAGGTTGTCTTTCCCGTCCCCCGCTGGCCGGTCAAAAGCATATTCCGGGGAATGCTGTTTTTCTGAGTATATTCTGATGTCCAGAGCCTCACCCGCTCAGGGAGGGCGGCAAGCTTGCGCTCCATGACCGCCCGAAGGCCGTCCACAGTCTCTGTAATCGCCATAATTCCACTCTATTGCCAAAATGTTCGTCTGTCAAGAACAAAAACGCCATTTTGTTCGTCCAACAGGAACGTTTTTCACATTTTGTTCGTCTGAGAGGAATTTTCAGCAAAACGGCCTGTATCGCCAGAAGGCAGCCCCTTTCCCGCCCGCTCACAGCTTGCGGCAGGCGGTCATGCAGACAGCCTTGCCAAAATGGAACAAATCCCAAGTTCAACTTGATTTTTGTTCCATTTTTGCCTTGCTGACGCTTCCCTGTATCATTGACGAGGTACAGCGGGTTCCAAATCTGCTCAGCAGGATACAGGTGATTGTTGACGAGAAAAAACAGAACGCCATCTTCATCCTGACAGGCAGTTTCCAGCAGGAACTGAAACAGGCTGTGTCACAGTCCCTTGCGGGCCGGACAGCACTATTGAACCTGCTTCCGTTTTCCATACAGGAGATACGTTCCGCCTCTTTGGATTTTACAAATATTTCCGCGACAGCAAGGGCTTTGAAATAGACCTGATTGTGGACAACGGACGAAGCATAATGCCAATAGAAATAAAGTCAGCCTCCACGGTGAACCAGGAATTCAGCCGGAACCTGAAGAAGTTCATGGCCATCGCAAGCGATGCGGCAGCCCCATCCGTTGTGTACAGCGGCAAGCTTGAGTACGAAAGCAATGGTATACGGTATGTAAACTTCAAGCATTGCGGACAGATTCTGGAGTCTTCAGAAAAAAGCTAGGGGCACGGCGAAACGTCCGGCAGGACTTCGTACCGCAGGCACAAGCCCCCTACCAGCACCGCCGTACCATTTACCACAGCTTCCCGAGCAGAAAATCTTTCAGATGCACGATCTTGATGCCGTCGACGTTGCCCGTGGCCAAATCATCAAGCGTCACCACGTATTTGGGGTAGTTGTCCTGTATGGCCTTAAGATTTTCTATTTCCCGTGCGTCATCCTCCGGCAGGTTACGGCAGACCTGCACATACAGTTTCTCCCCGTGCCTTTCCGCAACAAAATCTATTTCCTGTTCCCCAAATTTACCGACATACACCTCGTATCCATGCCGTCTGAGTTCCAAATAGACGATGTTCTCCAGAACACTTGCGACCATCTTCGTGTTGAATCCAAGCTGACTGTACTTGAAGGACACGTCCGACAGGTAGAATTTTTCCTGAGTCTTCAGCACCCCCTTGCCCTGAAGGTCATAGCGGCTGCATCTGTATATGATGAAAGCCTCCTCAAGCCAGGCAAGGTAGTTGTATATCGTCTCAATCGCCACCGAACGCTGCTGGCTCTTGAAAAAATCGAACACTGACTTTGCGGAGAAAGTCTTGCCTATGTTGTCGCATACGAAACGTGTCACCCGGTTGAACATATCGATGTTGGAGATATTATGCCTGCGGGCAATGTCCTTGGTCAGCACAGTCGCATAAATTCCATCAACAATCTGGTATGCATCCTCCTGGCTGTACAAGGAAAGGGAAATCAGAGGGAAAGCACCCGTCCGGATATAATCGCTCAACATCGCTTCGACGGAATCCGACTCGCTTCTGCCGGCGGCCTTCTGGACTTCTATGTACTCCCCAAAGGACAAGGTGAATACAGGTATCTGCACGAAACGACCGGAAAGATAAGTGGAAATCTCCGATGAAAGGAGTTTGGAGTTGGATCCGGTCACATAGATATCAGCGTCGCAGGATTCAAATATGCTGTTGACGGCTTTCTCCCAACCTTCCACCTCCTGCACTTCATCCAGCAGCAGATAGCATTTCCTGCCTGCCGTGTCAACCGCGCCTTTAAGGTCTTCGTACATGTCCCTGCCCGTAAAATTGTCCGGAAGCTCCATGGACGTATACCTTCTGGTTATCACCTGTGCATCCAAAAGCCCCAAAGACAAAAGCTCGTCCTTGTACAGGTCAAGGACGGTGGACTTCCCGGCGCGCCTCACCCCGCACAGAACCTTGATGATATGCTTGTCACGGAATCTGTTCAGGGACTGCATATAAAGAGGACGGGGCAGAATCGGCTCATTTTGCTTTATCATATTCCGATTTTAACTGAAAAACTTCCAGTTTTTCAAGAGTTTTTCGGTTTCAAACTGAAAAACTTCCGCTTTACCCCTTCTTTTTAGTTTCCTGACTGAAAAACCATCACAGCATCGCGAGCAGCCCGCCCGCCGTCCCCAGCCCCCCCCGTACATAAAAAAAGGCCGGCCCCGCACGGGAACCGGCCCTTTGTTATCTGCTGAAAGACAGGCTTACTTGTTCGGCGTAAGCAGAAGGGTCTTGGAATCCAGCTTCAAGTTGGTCGGAATGTCCTTCTTGTCACCAAACTTCAGAAGCTCCACCTGGGTAACGGAGTTCCTGGAGACCAGGTGAACGACCGCCGTAAAATACGGCAGGATGTTCTTGGGGGCAGAATCCTCCAGCTTGTCGCTCTCTGCCGTCGCACTGACCCAGACCCTCGTCTTGGTAGCCTTGGCGTAGTTGGCGACGGACTGGAAGTCCTCCTCGCTCACCTTGGCAAAGTCAACGCCGTCGATAACGACACCGGCGACGTCGATTCCACCAGCCTTGAGCGCATTGAGCGTATTGACGACCTTCTCCAAGTTGAAGTTGTCCTGGTTGAAGTTCAGGATCGTGCGGTTGCGCATAATCTGATCCTTAACCTCCGCCTCGTTGGAGAGGGACTTCTTCTTGGCGATCTCGGTGAAGATGCCGTCGTACCAGGAGATGACGTTGCCGGACTTCTGGTCGAAGGAGACATGGACGAGCTGCCTGCTGCCCAGGAGCATGTCCATACCGAACTGGACAAGCACGGAAGTCTTGCCCAAGCCCTTCTTGGCAGTGACAAGACCGAGCTCGCCAGCCTTGAGACCGCCCTCACAGATGGAGTCGAAAGCCCTGATCGGGCTGCTTTCATAAAGATCCTGCTTAGACACGTTGTCCTCCTTACTTCGCCTGAGCTTTCTTCTTCTCGGCGTACTGCTTCATGAGCTCGTCCGCAACATTGTTCGGAACCTTGCCGTATTTCTCGAACTCCATCGTAAACTCTGCCTTTCCCTGGGTGGAAGAGCGGAGAATCGTGGAGAAACCGAACATCTCGGAAAGGGGAACCTCGGCATTGACCGTAGAGGTGTTGTTCTCATCGGAAGAGTCGATGATGACACCGCGCCTCTGGTTGATAAGGCCGAACATATTCCCCTGGAATTCCGTAGGTCCGGCAATCTGAACCTTCATGATCGGCTCAAGGATGACCGGCTTCGCCTTGGCATAGCCCTCGCGGAACGCACCGATGGCAGCCGTCTGGAATGCGATGTCGGAAGAGTCGACCGGGTGGTACTGACCATCGTTGATGGTGCAGCGGACACCGACTACGGGAGCTCCGATCAAAGAACCCTTCTCCATAGCTTTCCTGAATCCCTTGTCGCAGGACGGGATATACTCATTGGGAATTGCGCCACCCTTGATGGAATCAACGAACTCGTAGTCCTTTTCGGTGATCGGCTCCATGAAGCCCGCAACGCGACCGTACTGACCGGAACCACCAGTCTGCTTCTTGTGCGTGTAGTTGAAGTCCGCACGGGCAGTGATAGACTCGCGGTATGCGACCTCAGGCTGAGAAACCTCAACCTCGCACTTGTACTCGCGCTTCATGCGCTCGACGTATACTTCAAGGTGAAGCTCACCCATACCCTTGATGATCGTCTGGTTGGACTCGGGATCAACGTAGGTCTGGAAGGTCGGGTCTTCCTTGGTGAAGCGGTTGAGAGCCTTTGCCATGTTCGCGGCATCCTGCTTGTTCTTGGGCGTGATGGCCTGAGAAATAACAGGGTTCGGAACATACATCGAAGTCATGGCAATGTTGAGCCCGCCGCCACAGAAAGTGTCGCCGGATGCGCAGTCAACGCCGAACAAAGCGATGATATCTCCCGGATGTCCCTCGTTGATGTCTTCCATCGTAGCGGAGTTCATGCGGACGATACGGCCGACCTTGAACTTCTTCTGGGCACGGACGTTGAAGAGCTCGTCGCCCTTAACGATCTTACCCTGATAGATACGCACATACGTAAGCTGACCGAACTGACCGTCATCAAGCTTGAATGCCAGGGCGACGCAGGGCTTGTCAGGCACGTTGAAAAGCTCAACCTGAGCCTCGTTGTTATCGCGGTCAAGACCATAGTTATGAACTTCCGTCGGGTTCGGAAGATAGCGCTCAACAGCATCGAGAAGCGGCTGGATCCCCTTGTTCACGTGCGCGGAACCAAGGAACACACCGACGAACTGTTCAGAAAGAGTTCCCTTGCGGATAGCGGCGATAACCTTGGCCTCGTCAACTCCGTCGTAGCCCTTCTCCATGATGTCTTCCATCAAAGAGTCGTCGAACATGGAAGCAGCGTCAAGAAGCTCCTCGCGGTACTTCTCCGCATCCTCTTTCAGGTTCGCGGGAATTTCCGCAATGCGGAGATTCTCGCCGTTCGGTCCGTCAAAGTAGACAGCCTTCATAGCCACAAGGTCAACGACACCTTCGAGCTTGTCCTCAAGACCAATCGGGAGCTCCATCATATATGCGTTCAGGCCGAGCTTCTCGCGGAGCTGCAGGCGGACGCGGAGCGGGTTGGCACCCTGGCGGTCGCACTTGTTGACGAAGGCGATGCGCGGGACGTGATAGCGCTTGAGCTGGCGGTCTACAGTAATCGACTGAGACTGGACACCCGCAACAGCACAAAGAATCATGATGGCACCATCAAGAACGCGGAGGGAGCGCTCCACTTCAACCGTGAAGTCTACGTGACCAGGAGTGTCGATAAGGTTGATTGTGATGTCTTTCCACTGAACCTGAGTTGCCGCCGACTGGATTGTGATTCCGCGCTCACGCTCCAGCTCCATGTTGTCCATCACAGCACCGACACCGTCTTTGCCACGGACTTCGTGAATCTGGTGAATCTTGTTACAGTAGAACAAAATACGTTCTGAAGTTGTTGTCTTACCAGAGTCAATGTGGGCGCTGATTCCGATATTACGAACTTTGGTAATATCAAAAGCCATATTGTGTACCTCTCAAAAAAAAGTTAACCAAATTCAGATTTTTACTACTATAACGAAAGAAAGTATAAAATTCAATACCCTAAAACGATTTAATAGAAAAACTTAGCTAAATCTTTTGAAAAAAATCAAAATTCCGCACAAAAAGAAAATCTTGCAATACAACGAATTCTGCACCCAAAAACAAAAACAGCACTTGAATCAACGGTGCGTTTTTTTAGTTCACCGTCTTGCAATTTTG
>JAFSSU010000247.1 GCA_017450845.1 Treponema sp. | reverse complement strand
TCTCTATCATTACACGTCCCGCAGCGACACATCCAGGTTTAATGCCGTCTCTTCCGTCCTGGGGCTCATGGTGCGGAGCCAGGCGTGTTTCATCATCGGCAACCAGCACGTTGACGGGGAGGGGGATGACTGCAATGCCGCGCTGGTATTTGACCGCAGGAAGAGCAAAATCGTTCCCCCTGAGCCGGAGCTTTACGTCAAGCAGCACCTGGTGCCTTTCAGCGAGAGCCTTCCGTTCTATCCGAAGCTCCGCTTCTTGTATGACCGTGTTTTTCCGGACAGGGGCTTCTTGTGGAAGGCAGGGGACAGCGTGAGGGTCTTTTCCTGCCGGGGCATCTCTTTCTCGGTCCCGATCTGCTTTGAGGATACCTTCGGGAGCCTCTGCTCCCGTTTTGTCCGGAACGGGGCTGAATGTCTCTTCAACATAAGCAACGACTCCTGGGCTGCATCCCCGGTATGCCAGAGGCAGCATCTTGCCATGGCCGTCTTCCGCGCCGCCGAGAACGGGGTTCCTGTTCTCCGCAGCACAGCGAGCGGTGTCACCTGCTTCATAGACAGGGAGGGCAGGGTAGTGGAGAGCCTGGATGACTTCTCTGAGGGCTTCCTGGGCAGGAAGGTGTCTGTTCCCGTCAACAGGCGGCCCTATCCTTACACAATGCTCGGCGACTGGTTCGCCATAGTGGAAGTCTGCTTTCTTCTCAGCCTTGTTCTGTCGGCAATATTGAAAAAACTCATTGAAGCGGTTGCAAGGCGAAGGCAAAATAAGGTACAATAAGAGATATGGCAAAAGAAATCAGCGCGAACGTGACCGAATTCGGCGAGGGGACGGTTTTTGAGGGGGAGCTTTCCTTCACCGACAATCTGATTATAAGCGGTAAATTCTCCGGAACGATAGAGGCAACCGGTGACCTCCAGATAAACAAGGGGGCTGAATGCGACGTGAGTGGCATAAAGGCAAAAACCGTCGTCGTATACGGTAAGGTAGAGGGCGACATAGATGGCAGGGACAGGGTGGAGCTGTGCAAGGGGAGCACCGTCAGGGGGGATATCAAGACCTCCGCCTTGCGCATCGCTGACAACGTGGAGTTTGACGGGAGCGTGTCCATGGTGGACAGCCCTGCCGATTGCTACGATAAGCTTTTCTTGTCCGCCTCCGATGAGTTCAAGAAAGCCCTCGTCATGAAGTCGAACTGATTCTGGTTACCTCTGTACTGGATTCATGATGGACCGGCAAGAAGAACGGCGGCCGGAGAACCGCCGTTGCTGTTCCCGCCGGCCTAGCGTATGTCCGCTACAGTGACGTTCCCTGCATTGTCAACTGCCAGGTCTACCCTGACAGTGTGAACGATGCTGGATTCGTCCCAAGGACGGCGGTAGATGAAGGTCGCTGTCGTGCTTCCTTCCCGGACACCCTTGAAGGTGTACAGCTGCCTTCCGCCGTATCCAACCATCCCTTCGGGGTGTTTTTTGTTGACATATTCACTGGATTTCTCCTCGACGATTCCCTCCTCGTCCAGGACATATTCCCATGAAAAACCTGTGGTCGCGTTAGCGTCGAAAGATATGCTCGCCGTATTTCCGTTCTCAACGGCCTCCATACCCGTTCCCTTCTGGGATTCCGGGACCTGCACCTTTCTGCCGCCAGCGACCCTGCCGCTTGCGCATGACGCAATAAGAAGTGCCATGATGATGGGGACTGTTCCTACAGCCGCTTTTTTCATAACTAGCCTCCGTACATTAAATAGGCTCTGTCATGAAGCCATGCCGTAAAGCATGGATTCCCACTATACACTATGTAAAACCTGTGCGTGGGGAAGCTGGTAACGTCCGCAGGAGCGTTAAAACATATTTTTATAGATGGTCCCCGCCAGGGGCAGAAGTTTCTCCTTGCTGTTCATCTGTGGGGAATCGGTCACGGTCTCGAAGAGCTCCTTGAGGATAGCCCCCATGACTTTCCCCGGGGGAATGCCTATGGACATGAGGTCGCTGCCCTTGACGGCAAGATCCTTGAGCGAGAAGGCCGTCTCCGCTTCCTCCGCCTTCCGTACCCTGTCCTGAAGCTCCAGGAGCAGCTTGAACGCGGGCGATCCCGTGACCATCGGGACGTTGTGCTGGCCGTAGTTGTCGGACAGGCGGAGCGCGATGAGGTCATCGAAGCTTTCCGTACCCACCCTGATGATGAAGCGGCGGACTGCGGCATCCGACCAGTTTTCCTCGTAGTGGAACATGTGCTCTTTCACCAGATGGCAGACCTTCTCTATCATGTTCCTGGGGAATTTCAGATGCGTCATAGACGCGCGGGCCTTCTCCTCTGAGACGGACTCGTGCCCGTGGAAGTGGATGATTTCGTTCCCCCCGACGGTCTCCGTGGTCCGGGCCTCGGGCTTGCCGATGTCATGGTAGAAGGCCGCGAGCGTCACCGCAAGGGAGTCGTGCGGGAAGTCTACCGTCCGCGACCCGTCCGTAGCATAGAAGAGGTGGTCTGCCACGTCGAATTCGTGGAAACCCCGCGCGTCTGCCTGGGTACAGCCCCTGCAGGGAGTGAATTCCGGGATGAAGAGGGCCATGATACCGCTTTCTTCAAGCAGCCTGAGGGCGGTTGAAGGCTTGTTCGTCTGTAGGGCCTTGCACCACTCGTCGCGGAAACGCTCCACCGAGACGACGGCCGTTTTTTTGAGGACCCCGGGATCAGAGAGGGCCTTGTGCGTGTTTTCTTCTATAATGAAGCCGAGCTGGGAGGCAAATCGGATTGCCCTGACCGGGCGCAGTCCGTCCTCCCCGAACCGTTCCAATGGGTCCCCTACGGTCCTGATGAGACGCGCCTTTATGTCCGCCCGCCCGTCGTAAGGATCCACTATCCGGCCGTCCGCAAGGTCTGCGGCAATGGCGTTCATCGTGAAGTCCCGGCGGGACAGGTCTTCCTCTATCGTCTTTGCGTAGCTCACGCTGTCCGGGTGCCGTCCGTCGGAGTAGCCCGCCTCCGCGCGGAAGGTCGTCGTCTCAATCTCATGGCCGAATATGCGGATTGTAACTGTCCCGTGGGCTATTCCCGTGGGAATCACGGAGCGGAAGATTTTCATCACCTGCTGAGGGGTCGCGTCAGTCGCGAGGTCCCAGTCATGCCCCTCGCGGCCCAGGAAGATGTCCCGGACGGCCCCGCCCACCAGGTATGCCTTGAATCCGTTCGATCTGAAAATCTTGTTCACCCTGACAAGCTCGTCAGGAATTCGAATCCTGTCTGAAGAAAACATTGCGGAATACAGTATAACGGACAATCGCCTTAAAGTCTATCTTTCCATGGCTTTTGCCGTGTAGGAGACGGTCCTTGCCTTATAGAACGTGACCCCGGGGGATTTATATCCGTCCGTGTTCAGGCCGGCCTTGACGCTCAGGCGGCGCAGGAAGTCCTCCTTGCTGTAGCCCCGCTCCGAGGCTATCGAGGCTTGCAGAAGGGTTTCTCGCGCGCCCTCGCTTTCCGCCTGCGGGTTCATGAGGAGCAGGGAATCCAGCCCGGGGATGAAGTCGTCATAGCCTGCCATAGGCTCCCAATAGGAGAAGAGGGATATATTGACGAAAAGGCCGTCCAGCTCTTCCGGGACAATCCAGCGGTACCTGGGATCTCGTGCGGCTTCCTGGCTTGCATAGCCTGCCCCTGCCTCCGCATCCCCTTGGCTGAAGTCCAGCCCGGAATAGAGGGCAAGGCAGCCCCGGTCCTCCGTTGCCGTGCGGTAGCGGACGGCGATGCCCCGGCTCCGCTTGTCGCCAAAGGCAAAGCGCGGCTCAGGAGGCGGCACGGGGGGCTTTCCTGAGAAATATGCTTCCAGAGCCGCGAGAGCGGTCCGGTGCAGCTGTTCCAGCTCCTCTTTCTGCGCGTAGGGCGCGAGTTCTGCTTCTAGTGCGAGCTTGTCCTGCATGGCCCGGAGAAGGCAGGCGCTCGTCCTGTCCGCCGCGTTCGCCCCGCCGAAGGCTGCCATGGTCGTCCCGCTGGAGGCTGCCAGCTCCTTGCTTGCGAAAAGCTCCTGTATGGCGGGCGGGGCGTTCAGCCAGAGGTATGCCCCCCGGTAGAAGCCGCACTGGTAGCGTTGGAAAAGCTCTGGCTCGTTTTTCCAGAGGGAAAAGGCCGCAAGGTCCTCCCGGCTTTCTTCCCTTTCCCCGAAGTCCCCGCCCGCAAAGAGCCAGCGGGCTGTCCTGGGGGAGTCCCGTATGAAAGCCTCAAGGTAGTTCCATGCGGAGCCGGGGCTTTTCTGGTAGGCGGCGGAAAGGCAGACGGTCACGAGGGGGCAGCGTTCGGCCCGCAGGAAGGCGCAGGTCTCGCGGATGAAGCGGACAGAATCGGATTCCGCCACGCCATCGGATGGGCTTTCCCGCGCGGCATCGTACAGGTCCAGGTCCACGCTGACCGCATAGGGCTTTGGGAGCCTCAGCTTACGGAGGCCCGTAAAGTCCACGATGTGAAAGGCTTCCATCACCCGCCTTGCGTTCTCCTCGCTCTTGTTCCGGCTGTTGTCCTCAAGCCAGCGCCGTTTGGCCAGAAGCTCCAGGCCTGTGGCCTCATACTGGCAGACCCAAAAGACCTCGCTGACAAGGCCCCTGTCCACGAGCTGCCCCGCCCAGTCGTAGCTGTGGATTATGGAAGAATCCGCGTTGACGTCGTTGTGCTGGTCCAGAAGCACGACCGTTTTGCAGCCGGTCTTCATGCACCAGTCCTGCACTACGGGAAAGCTCAGGCCGTGCCGGTCGCTCAGGAAGTACACGGGCCGGGCCTCTGGCGGTGCGCATGAGGCCAGGCAGAAGAGGTGGAGGCAGAGCAGGACAGGAAAGATATGTCTCGCTTTCACGGGAGGCATTATAGCACAAAGGAATGAGTTTTGATATACTGCAAGCATTGCAGTTGTATTGCATAATCTGGAGGAATATATGAAGAAGTCCCGTCCGGCATTAGTCCCGGCCATCATGATGACCCTGCTGGCAGTCTGTGCCGCAGGTTTAGTTTCCTGCAAAAAGAAGGAAGCCGCCGCGGAGGAGCCGGTTGTGGAGAGCACGGCGGCAGGAGAGGCCCCGGCCCAGCTGGAGGAGGCCGCTCCCGCCGTTCCTCAGGCCGGAAGCTCCGGCATCAAATTTGACTTCAAGCCCCTGTCCGGGGACTACCACACAGACGCACATGCCGCCTACCTTAAGGACAGGTTCGCGTTTGCAAGCCTTGATCAGGACGGCAAGATCGAGGGCGGCAAGACATACCTCCTTGTCGCGAGCAACGAGGCCCAGCTTTACGGCGCGGACGCGTTCAGCTTCGTGAAAGGCCGGGAGGACTACGGCGACGGCAGCGAATGGGCGACGCTCAAGGATCCTGCGGGCATGAAAGGGGAGAGCATCCCCATCGGGAGCTTCTTCCCCAAGGAAAGCATCGTCCGCTCAGGCGGCGAGGAGTGGTACGAGCAGGGCTACGGCTACTTCCTCTTCCAGGACAACTACAACTTCTTCTACAAGGTCAGCTGGAACGGCAAGGAAGGCTACGTCTTTGGCGCGGACCTGAAGGAAGTCTGGGTCCCCGAAGATGAGGCGGAAAGCGGATCTGCCCTCCAGCTCATGGCGAAGCTCTACAGGACGGAAGGCAAGCTTCAGGACTTCTACTCCTTCGCGGGAACAAAGCCCCTCGCACCCGGCGTGCAGGAGTCGCTGGAAAACGCCAGGCTTGCCATCCAGAAGACGAAGCCGGGCGAAATATGGCTCAGGACCGACGACCTCATCGACGCATACCAGGACATACCGTCGACGACCCCCATGTTCGTCACGACCGACCTCTTCAGCCACAGCCAGCACCGCATATTCGATACCCTTTTGCAGGACACCGAGGAGAACTACTTTGCCCCCCGCCTCCTCACGCTGACGCAGAAGTTCATTGCCGCGCTCAGCGAACGGACGGACGTGCCCGACGACATCAAGGAGAAGGCAGTCGCCTACTTCCAGGTGCCCGAGCTTGTCCTGCGCTCCGCCCCCGAGAAAGTGCCGGACGAGGACAGCTGGCGGAACGAGTACAAGTTCGTGGTGCCGGACATTTCCTCCTTCATAAACGGATACAGCGAGGGAGTCCGGGCTGACTACAAGCAGGTGATGGAAGCATCCGGCAGCATGACGGCCCTTTTTGACACGATCGAGGACTTTTCCCAGTACAAGCCGCGCGGGCACTACACCAAGAACGGCATCCTTGAGGCATACTTCCGCGCCCAGATGTGGTACGGCCGCATCCACTTCACGATTGCCCAGTCAACGAACCCGGAGAACAGGCGCGAGAGCCTGATCATGGAGCCGATCGCCCTCTTCATAATCGACACGGTAAAGCAGCACCCCGACCTGTACGCGGAATGGCAAGCCCTCTTTGACCCCGTCACGACCCTCATCGGTATGTCGGACGACCTGGGCTTCAGCGACGTGCTCCCCCTCTGGAAGGAGCAGGGAATCGCGGACTTCAGGAGCTGGGTCAGCAGCACGGACAACATCTACGCGATAATGGAGCTCTTCAACCAGAATCTCCGCCCCCCGCTGATCAGCGGCAATACGGGAGTCTCGGACAAGCAGGGGAACCCGCCGATGGGATGGAGATTCATGGGCCAGAGATTCACCTATGACTCCTACGTGCACCAGCAGGTCTGCGCCCCCCGCCTCTACGTGCGTGACCTGGTGCGCGGCCTGGACGTCATGCGGGCATTCGGCTCCAACGTGGCGGACGGCATCTTCGCTCAGACGGACTACATCGAACCGGAGAGCGAGGACGGCGGCTACCAGGGCGGGCAGGAGCTCAAGCGGATTCTGGACAAGAATATGGCCTTCTTTGACTCCCAGAACGATGACTTCTGGACCCAGACCTACTACAACAATGTCCTTGCCCAGATACGGACGCAGGCCCGTTTTGAGGCCGGGGCGGGCTACTACTTTACCGAGTCCCCCCTGTGGAACGTCAAGGCATTGAACTCCGCGCACTCCACCTGGGCGGAGCTGCGCCACGACACGATTCTCTACGTCAAGCAGGTCTATGCGGAACGGGCTGGCGGCGATGACATGGACCCAACCTTCCGCACGCTTCCCCTGCCGGTTCCCGCGAGCTACATCGAGCCGAACCTGCCCTTCTACAGCTACAGCCTGCGTTCCGTCCAGAAACTTTATGAGTGCTTTGACTCCTTCGGCCTTCTGGACGATGCCGCCAGGAGCAAGCTGGTCGGCCTGGTGGAACTGTACGGCAAGGCGCTGGAAATCGCGACGCTGGAAAGCAAGGACCAGCCCGTCACGCCGGAAGACAATCTCTGGATCCGCACGGTTTCCAAAAAGCTTGCCCTCCTCGTCAAGCCGGGTTATGACAGCTACGTGGACGATGCCGACCAGCTCAAGATGGCATGCGTTGCGGACGTGTATACGAGCGCAGGCGGAACCTGCCTGGAAGTCGGTGTCGGCATTCCCTACCGCCTCTATGTCCCGCTCAACGACGGGCAGGGCGGCAAGCGCATTGCCGTGGGTTACGTGCCCAGCTACTACGAGTTCTACGGGCCGCAGTCAAACCGCATGAGCGACGAGGAGTGGAAGGCTGTCGTCTACTCCGACCCAGTCAAGGACATGAAGGACTACGAGCCTTTCTGGATTGAAGGCTGCCTTGTGGGTGTGGATGCCGGTCAGCGGACGGGCGCATCATACGCCCCTGTCTGGACGAAATGAGACTGAACGGCGCGGGGAAGGGCAGGGGCGGCCTTGTGGCCGTGCCTCGTGCGCTGCTTTCGCTCTTTGTCCTCGCCACCGCCCTTCTTGCCTCATGCGGCAGGGCGGCGGTTACTAGCCGGACGTCGGAAGTCGGGGTCTCAAGGGGGGCGGGCGATGCTGCACGGCAGGAATACGGCGGGCTCACCTTTCCAACCTGGGAAAAGGAGGGCAAGGCCGTTGACCCCCGTTTCACGTACCCGGTTCCGGCACAAAGGCCCGGCAGGGACTTCATACCCTGGACGGGGACGGTGAGCCATCACTTCCTGACCGACCCCCTGATTGACGCATGGTTCCGTGAAATAAAAGCCCGGCGGGAAGTGAGGCATTTCTTCATCCTGTCGCCGTCCCACTTCGGCCTGAGCACCCGGGACTACTCCGTCGCGGACGGCCGCTGGGAATGTGCGGCGGGAAGCTACGTGTACACGAACAGGAATCTCAGCGATCAGGTCTGCGCGGCCCTCGGCGTTGACTATGACAATCAGGTTTTCCCCGACGAGCACGGGGTCAGCACCCTTGTTCCATACATACACCGCTATTTTTCCGGGGCGGACCTGGTCGCCGTCGCGATTGACGGGGAACCGCCTGTGAACATCGGCTACTGCGAGAAGCTGTATCAGGCGCTTGCCCCCTTCTTTGACGAGGCTGGGAAAAAAGAGAACTTCCTGATTGTCTCAAGCGACTTCAGCCACCACGGGACCCCGGAGCAGACGGCCTTCAAGGACGGCATAAGCGAAGGCTTCTTTGCCAACCCGACAAAGAAGAACTTCATTGCCGCCGTCTGCGACAACCGGCCCTCTGTATATGTGATGGCAAGCCTCTTCGGGCCCGACGTGAAGGCCTGCGTCCTCTTCCACACGAACTCATTCCTTATAAGCGGCATGGACGGGGACGACATCACGAGCTACTTCTTCAGTCTCTTTGACTGACAAAAGCGGCTGGGGAAAAAAATCCCCCGCCAACAACCTCTAGGGGTGGTCATCGGCGGGGGCTCTTGGGGAACGCTTGCCTTGTTCCTATTCCTGATCGTTCACGATGTCCGCGCGGAATAGGAAGATATCCTGTATTTTCAGGCTGTAGACCGAGTTCAGCTCCCTCTTGTCCTTTATCTCGCTGACGAGGGGGACCGTGAAGGAGTAGGTGACCGGCGTGTAGCCGTCCATCGAAGCCTCTATGGTGAAGGTGAACTCCTTGTTCTCCTTGTCCTCGGAAGCCTTTATCGGCGCGACCCAGAAGGTGAAGCTGCCGTGCGAGGCCGCATAAGTCTTGCAGGGGTTTATCCAGCTGGAGTCCATCATGAAGGCGGCCCTTCCGTCCAGCTTGAGCAGGATGTTCGCCCCGGTTATCGGCTCGAAGGTTGACCCGTCAAAGACGTTCCCGATGAAGGTTGGGAAGTTGAACATGGGCTGCAGGATAGCAGGCTCCTTGTTGTCCATCAGCAGGGCGACCTTATGATATGGCCGCTTGGCCGTGCTGACGAGCTTCATCCCGTCCAGGCAGATGCGGTCTATGTCGGCGTTCAGCTGGGAGTCCTTCAGGAGGGTTCCCTGATTGTAGGCGACCCCCCGTCCGCTGACGATGTAGCGGGGCGGAATCCTGTTGAGGACGTAGTTTATCGTGTCGAGGCGGCAGTTCTCGCAGTCGCAGGTAAGCCAGGACGTGCCCTTTGCCTTGACCTGCCTGTACAGCTCGTTGACGCGCGAGATGACCTGCTCCTCCATTATATTGTGGACATTCAACATATCGCAAATCTCCTTAGTTCAATTATAAGCCCCCAACGGGGAAAATGCAAGGAAACTTTTACTGTCCGCCTGCCTTTGTGTAGAGCGCGAGCCCGCCCGCGAGCAGGATGTTCCGTGACCGCTCGGCAAGGTCGTTGACCCCGGAAATCTCCTTCACGCCGCCCTTGCCCGTGAGCTTGATGCAAAAATCCTTGCCGCTCCTGAGGCTGTCGAAGATGCCCGTAATCTCCAGCGTGTCGCCTTCCTGTATCAGCTCATAGTCGGCGGGGTTCTTGAACGTGATCGGGATGATGCCGTAGTTGATCAGGTTCGCCTTGTGGATGCGGGCAAAGCTCTTGGTCAGGAGCGCGCGGACACCCAGGTACATCGGGCCGAGGGCGGCATGCTCGCGGCTGGAGCCCTGGCCGAAGTTCTCGCCGCCGACAACGAAGCAGCCTGAGAACTTCATTGCCTCTGCCTTGGCGTAGAAGTCCTTGCTTATCCGCTCGTAGGCGAACTTGCTTATCTCGGGGATGTTGCTGCGGAAGGGCAGGACCTTGGTTCCCGCCGGCATGATGTCGTCCGTGGAGACGTTGTCCCCGGCCTTGAGCAGGACGGGCAGCCTGAGCGTGTCCTCGCAGGGGCGGCAGGGGGGGCAGGGCTTGATGTTGGGCCCGCGCAGGATCTCCACCTTCTTGGCCTCCTCCTCGCTCAACGGGGGAATCGTCATGCCCTTGTCCTGGGCGGCTTCCTTTATGTCGGCGGAAGAGAGGCGGGAGTCCTTGCCCTCAAGCAGGGAGACACGCCCCGCGGCGGTGAAGGCCGGGTCGTCCCAGCTCAGCGTGCTTGCGTCGGTGATTACGCCGGTAATCGCGGATGCTACCGCCGTCTCCGGGCTGACCAGGTAGATTCCCGCGTCTGCCGTGCCGCTCCGGCCCTTGAAGTTGCGGTTGAAGGTGCGGAGGGAGACACCCTCGGAGTTTGGGGCGAATCCCATGCCGATGCAGGGGCCGCATGCGCTCTCAAGAATCCTGAATCCCGCCCGGATAAGCTCGCCGAGGATGCCTGCCTTCTCCGCCATCATAAGGGTGGCGCGGCTTCCGGGGGCGATTCCTGCCTCAACTCCTGGGGCGATGTGCTTGCCCTTGACAATGGCGGCGACCGTCTCAAGGTCGTCGAGCGAGGAGTTCGTGCAGCTTCCTATGGCGACCTGCGTGACCTTCGTCCCGGAAAGCTCCTTTATACCCTTGACCGCGTCGGGTGAGTGGGGGCAGGCCGCGAGCGGTGAGAGAGAGGAGAGGTCAATCTCTATCGTCTTGTCGTAGGCGGCTCCCTCGTCCGCCTTCTGCTCGCTCCAGTCCGCGCCGCGCCCCATGCTCTCCAGGAAGCGCTTGGTCGCCTCGTCGCTGGGAAAGACCGAGCAGGTCGCTCCGAGCTCCGCGCCCATGTTCGTTATCGTCGCCCTCTGGGGGACGGTCAGGCTCTTCACGCCTTCTCCGTAGTACTCGTATATCGCGCCCACGCCGCCCTTGACGCTCTCCTTGCGCAGGAGCTCCAGGATGACGTCCTTCGCGCTCACGCCCTTCCTGAGGTTGCCGGTCAGGTGCACTCCGTAGATTTTGGGCATGGCAAGGTGGAAGGCCCCGCCTCCCATCGCGACGGCAACGTCGATTCCGCCCGCGCCGATCGCTATCATGCCGATTCCGCCCCCGGTCGGCGTGTGGCTGTCGGAGCCGAGCAGGGTCTTGCCGGGCTTGCCGTAGTGCTCCAGGTGCACCTGGTGGCAGATTCCGTTGCCCGGGCGCGAGAAATACAGGCCGTACTTGGCCGCGACCGACTGCAGGTAGCGGTGGTCATCGTGGTTCTTGAAGTCCGTCTGCAAGGTGTTGTGATCCACGTAGCTGACCGAGACCTCGGTCTTGACCCGGGGAATCCCGATCGTCTCGAACTGCAGGTATGCCATCGTTCCGGTCGCGTCCTGGGTCAGGGTCTGGTCAATCTTTATCGCTATGTCAACGCCCCGCTCGATGGGGCTGCCTTCCGTGAAGGAAAGGGAAGAAGG